>JAUXWH010000222.1 GCA_030681365.1 Bradyrhizobium sp. | reverse complement strand
CTGGCGCGGCTGATCGCGCTCGACGTCGACTTTCACCGCGCGATCTACCGGCTGTCCGGCAATCCCGCGATCGAGGAAATGATCGGCCCGCAATGGCCGCATATGCGCCGCTCGATGGCGACGGTGCTGGCCGAACTGGATTATCGCCAGAGCGCCTGGAGCGAACATGAAGCCATCGCCGCGCATGTTCTGTCGGGCAGCGCCAGGGCCGCCGAGAGCACAGCACTGGCGCATGCGCTCGGCGCCGGACGAATGACGGAAGAGAGACTGAACGCGACGGAGAAGGCAGCCTGAACTGTCATTCCGGGGCTCGCGAAGCGAGAGCCCGGAATCCATAACCACGATCGTGCGTATGGATTCCGGGTCTGCGCCAAGTGGTGCATCCCGGAATGACGAAAATGAAGATGAGACAAGAACAAAACCAAGGGAGCAACGCCATGAAACTGACCCAGCAACAGATCGACGATTTCAACCGCGAGGGCTGGCTGTTCCTGCCCGAATTGTTCAGCCCCGAGGAGGTCGCGCTGCTGGCGCGCGAGGCGGAGGGCATCTACGACACCAAGCGCCCCGAGGTGTGGCGCGAGAAGAGCGGCGCGCCGCGCACCGCCGTTGCCGCCCATCTCTACAATGAGGCGTTCGGCCTGCTCGGCGCCCATCCGCGCATGATCGAACCGGTCGAACAGATCTTCGGCGAGAAGGTCTACATGCACCAGTACAAGATCAACGCCAAATCGGCCTTCACCGGCGACGTCTGGCAGTGGCATCAGGACTACGGCACCTGGAAGCGCGACGACGGCATGCCGCAGCCGCGCGCAATGAACATCGCGATCTTCCTCGACGAGGTGATGCCGATCAACGGCCCCCTGATGCTGGTGCCGAAGAGCCAGACCGCCGGCGACCTCAAGGCCTCGCACGACCTCGAGACCACCTCCTATCCGCTGTGGACGCTGGACGAGGAAACCGTCACGCGCCTGGTCAAGGACGGAGGCATCGTGGCGCCCACCGGCAAGGCGGGCGGCATGCTGATGTTCCACGGCAATCTGGTGCACGGCTCGGCCGGCAACATCACGCCGTACCCGCGCAAGATCGTCTATCTGACGCTGAACGCGGTTTCCAACTACATCCGCACCCCCACCCGGCCGGAATACATCGCGCATCGCGACTTCACCCCGATCCAGACCGTCGATGACGATGCGTTGCTGCGTCTGGCACGCGCGCACCGGCAGGCGGCGGAGTAGAAGCAACCGTCATTCCGGGGCGCTCGCGCCAGCGAGCGAACCCGGAATCTCGCACTACAGGCTCTGGATTCCGGGTCCACGCGAAGGCGCGTGTCCCGGAATGACGGCCAGCATCACTCGCACCGGATCACCTCCCCCATGAACCTGCATCACCTCCTGCAAGCCCGCGCTGCTGCCGGCAAACCGGTCCGCGTGGCGCTGATCGGCGCCGGCAAATTCGGCTCGATGTTCCTGGCCCAGGTGCCGCACACGCCGGGACTGGAGGTGCCGCTGATCATCGACATCGACCGCGACCGCGCCCGCGAGGCCTGCCGCACGGTCGGCTGGGACGAGGCGCGGATCGCAGCCACCACCTTCACCGACGATGGTGCGCGGGCCATCGCGGGCGGCGCCATGGACGTCGTCGTGGAGGCCACCGGCAATCCCGCCGTCGGCATCCGGCATGCCCGCGCCGCGATCGCTGCCGGCAAGCATATCGTCATGGTCAATGTCGAGGCCGACGTGCTGGCGGGACCGCTGCTGGCCGAGGAGGCCCGCAAGGCGGGCGTGGTCTATTCGCTGGCCTATGGCGACCAGCCGGCCCTGACCGCCGAAATGGTGGACTGGGCCCGCGCCACGGGATTCCGCGTCGTCGCCGCCGGCAAGGGCACGAAGTATCTGCCCGCCTATCACGACGTGACGCCGGAGGGCGTCTGGGGCCATTACGGGCTGACGGCAGGCGAGGCGCAATCGGCCGGCATGAACCCGCAGATGTTCAATTCGTTTCTCGACGGCACCAAATCCGCCATCGAGATGGCGGCGATCGCCAATGCTACCGGGCTGGACGTACCTACCGGCGGCTTGCTGTTTCCGCCCTGCGGCGTCGACGACCTGCCGCATGTGATGCGGCCGCGCGAGGCCGGCGGCGTGCTGGAGAAATCAGGCGTGGTGGAGGTAGTATCGTCGCTGGAACGCGACGGCCGGCCGGTGTTCCGCGACCTGCGCTGGGGTGTCTATGTCGTGCTGGAAGCGCCGAACGATTATGCCGCGGATTGCTTCAGGCAATACGGGCTGAAGACCGATGCGTCAGGGCGCTATGCGGCGATGTACAAGCCGTATCATTTGATCGGGCTGGAGCTGAACATCTCGATCCTGTCGGCGGCGCTGCGTGGCGAGCCAACCGGGCAACCGCACGGATTCAGGGGCGACGTCGCCTCCGTCGCAAAACGCCATTTGCGCGCCGGCGAAATGCTCGACGGCGAAGGCGGCTACACGGTGTGGGGCAGACTGATGCCGGCGGCGGCAAGCCTGGCCGCGGGCGCGCTGCCGATCGGGCTGGCACACCGGGTAAAGTTGAAGAACGACGTCGCCCATGGCGAAGTGGTGCGCTGGAGCGATGTCGAAGTCGATGCCGACAATGACACCATCAAGACCCGCAAGGCGATGGAAGCGGCGTTTTCGAAGTAACGTTGATGAACGCTCCTTGCCGCGCGGCCATGTGGTTGTGATTTCGCAAGCGCTTTGGGCCCGGCGCCGAAATGCCGGAAGGCGGCGCTTCCGGCCGGCCCTGCCTGGCGGACCAGGGCGAAGGGCGGCTGCCCGCAGCCTCCTCATTGCCCGCCAAACGTGCACTTTGATGGAAGGCGCGGCAATACGGGAGCTTTTCGCTGCCGCGGCGTCAGGGAGGACGCAGAGACACCCTTGATTCCTTGGAACCGATTGGTCATCCTGCCGGCGGTTCGGATGTTCAGATTTCGATCGCGCCCAAATACCAACGGGTTTGTTTTCGGGGTCCGGGTTCAGGTACCAATTTCAAGGTCGACCGTCGGCGATACAAACGACACTCAAGATCGTTGCCCCTCGTCGATAACGCGACATAAAAACAAGGAGGAAGCGCATGAAACGTCGTGAATTTCTAAAAGCAGGCGGTGTTGGTCTTGCTGCCAGCGCAGCGGTTGCCGCACCCGCCATCGCACAGTCGATGCCCGAGATTAAATGGCGGCTCGCGGCCAGCTGGCCGAAGTCGCTCGATACGCTCTATGGCGGCGTCGAATTCTTCGCCAAGCGCGTCGCGGACATGACCGACAACAAATTCCAGATCCAGCCCTTCGCGGCCGGCGAAATCGTCGGCGGATTGCAGGTGCTCGACGCGGTGCAGAACGGCACCGTCGAGATGGGCAACACGGCGCTGTATTATTACTGGGGCAAGAATCCGGCGTTCACCTTCGGCACGTCGCTGCCGTTCGGTCTCAACACGCGGCAGCATATGTCGTGGATGTTGTTCGACGGCGGCATGGACATGCTCAATGCCCTGCTGAAGGAATACAACTGCTTCGGCGTTCCGACCGGCAGCACCGGCGCGCAGATGGGCGGCTGGTTCCGCAAGGAGATCAAATCCACCGAGGATCTCAAGGGCCTGAAATTCCGCGTCGGCGGCTTTGCCGGCACCATCATTTCGAAGGTCGGCGGCGTGCCGCAGCAGATCGCGGCGGGCGACATCTATCCGGCGCTTGAGAAAGGCACCATCGACGCGGCGGAGTGGGTCGGCCCCTATGACGACGAAAAGCTCGGCTTCGTGAAGGTGGCTAAATATTACTACTATCCGGGTTGGTGGGAGGGCACCGGCCAGGGCCACAACATCATGAATCTGGAGAAATGGAACGCGCTGCCCAAGCACTACCAGGCGGTGATCGAAAGCGCCTCGCGCGATACATTCACCTGGGTCACCGGCAAGTACGACTTCGTCAACCCGCCGGCATTGAAGCGCCTGCTAGCGTCCGGCGCCATCCTGAAGCCGTTCCCGCAGGAAGTGCTGGAGACCTGCTACAAGGCCGCCAACGAGATCTATGCGGACCTGTCCAAGAGCAACCCGCATTTCGGCAAGATGCACGCCAGCCTGGCGGCTTACCGAAGCGACTCGCTGGCATGGAATCAGGTGGCCGAACTGAGCTTCGACACCTTCATGATGCGGATGCGCACCCGCGCCTGAGGCGTGTGCGACGTCGAACAAGCGAAAGCCCCGGGCATTCCCCGGGGCTTTTTTTGATGGGGCCGGCTGTCAGTCTCCCTCGCCGAACGCTTCGGCCAGCCTGTCGTAATATTTTGTCACCAGATCGATGTTGCCCTTGTGCTCGATCGCGGGGCCCGGGGACTTCAGAGCCTCCTGGAGGTAGGCAAGCTCCTCCTTCTTATCCTTGGCCGGCATCTTCTTGTCGGCCTGGACCTGGGCGATCTGCGCCTTGATGACGGCTTCTGGGCCGACATACTTCTTGCTCGCTGAATCGAAGCCGGCGAGTACGATGCTGATATTGTCGACGACGTCGTTGTAGTCGTCGTAGGAGCCAAAGCCGTTCTTTTTGGCGATGTCATCGAGCTGCGCGGTGATCTTGGGATCCGGCTTGCCGTCTTCCGGCAGCTTCTCGATGATCGGGTCCATTTCCTTGGCCGCCGCGAGCACGCCCTCGATCTGCTTGTCCGTCAGCGCGATCTGCTTGAAGGGGGCTTCCTGCGCCGGCGGCGGTTCGGCCTGCTTGGCGGGAGCCGGGGCGGCCTGTTGTTTGGACGGCGCCTGCTTGGCCTGCGCCAGCGCGCCGTCCGCGGACAGGATAGCCAGTGATGCCGCGAGGCAGGCAGCGCTCAACGCGACGGCGACGGGACGGATGAGCTCACGCATGCGGGTCTCCTCGGTAGGACTGGTCTTGATAGGTCAGGGTAGTCCGGGGATGGTTCAAACGGCGTCCTAATCTGGCCTAAAATGATGGCCGAAGGAAATCAGCGTGGCCGCGCGGCGCACCGAAGCAAGGCGCCGCAAACGACAAGCGCCGCAAACGAAAAAACGCCGCGTCCCTTTCGGGAAGCGGCGTTTGGTTCGATCATGACACGTAAAGAGGAATTCTTTGTCCTTGGCAGGCCTGGCAGCGACCTACTCTCCCAGGGCTTAAGCCATAGTACCATTGGCGCTGAGGAGTTTAACGGCCGAGTTCGGGATGGGATCGGGTTCAAGCTCCTCGCTAGAACCACCA
>JAUXWH010000215.1 GCA_030681365.1 Bradyrhizobium sp. | reverse complement strand
AATCCTGCGGTTGCTGGTCGAGCTGCAGCAGGACCTCGGCATCGCCATCGTGCTGATCACCCATGATCTCGGCGTCGTCGCGCGGGTCGCGCATCGGGTTGCCGTGATGTATGCGGGGGAGATCGTCGAAGCCGCCAGCGCCGTCGATCTGTTCGCGGCGCCGCGACATCCCTATACGCGCGGGCTGATGGCTTCGATTCCGGTGCCCGGCGCCACCCGGCCGGGCGACCGGCTCGGCGTCATCAGAGGCATCGTGCCGTCCCTGATCGGGAACGTGGAGGGCTGTGCGTTTCGCGACCGCTGCGATTTCGCACAGCCGGTATGCACCCGGACCGTTCCGGTGCGCTCCGATGGCGGACATGACTGGCGCTGCATCCTCGGCGAAGCGGTGGCCGCATGAGCGCGCTGCTTGAAGCCTCCGGCGTGTCGCGCAATTTTTCGGTCGGGCGCGGACTGTTCGCCGCCAGCCAGACCCTGCGCGCCGTGGTCGACGTCAATCTCGCGGTCGGGAAGGGCGAGGTGCTGGGGCTCGTGGGCGAATCCGGCTCCGGCAAGTCCACGCTGGCCAAAATGCTGCTCGGAATCCTCAAGCCCAATGCGGGCGTGATCCGGTTCGGCGGCGCCGACGTGGCCTCGATCGGACGCCGCGCGCTCGCCCGCCGTATCCAGCCGGTGTTCCAGGATCCCTATTCGTCGCTCAATCCGCGCCGCACGGTCGCCTCGATCGTCGCGCTGCCGCTGGCGGTGCAGGGCATCGGCACGGCGCGCGAACGCCGGATGCGGGCCATTGCGATGCTGGATCGCGTCGGTCTGGCGCTGCGCCACGCCGACGTCTATCCGAATGAGCTTTCGGGTGGGCAGCGCCAGCGCGTCGCGATCGCCCGTGCGCTGGTGGTCGAACCCGAAATCGTGCTGCTCGACGAGCCGACCTCCGCACTGGACGTCTCGGTGCAGTCGCAGATCCTCAATCTCCTGCTCGACCTGCGCCGCGATTTCGGCCTGACCTACATCTTCATCAGTCATAATCTCGCTGTGATCGAGCACGTCGCGACCAGCGTCGCCGTGATGTATCTCGGTCGCATCGTCGAGACCGCCCGCCGCGAGGACCTGTTCCGCGCGCCGCGCCACCCTTATACGCGCGCGCTGCTCGCTTCGGTGCTCACGCCGGAGCCTGGACTCGGCGTTCCCGATGTCGGTCTGGGCCTGAGCTTTCCCGATCCGCTGGCGCCACCGCCGGGTTGCGTGTTCCACCCGCGTTGCCCGGATGCCGGCCCGCGCTGCCGGATCGAGCCGCCGCGGGCCGTCCGTGACGGGCAGGGGCTTGTCGCATGCCACCTGCACGATGGCGGCACCCGGCTGGCTGCCTGAAGCCGCGATACCGGCAGTACCAGCCGCCATCTGCCAAAGCGCGCCCGACAAAAAGATGCTCCCGGGCGAAGCCCCAGGAGCATCCAAAGTCTGGCGGTTGCGCCCGGGGAAGGGGACGTCCGCGAATTCAGGCTAGGCAGATGCCGGGGCGGCGTCGTTGCGATGAATCAAGTTCGGCATCACGCCATGGTAGCGCGCCTATCGGCTGGCGCCTCCGCTTCGCGTCCGCAAGCTCACATCGCCATTTCCGGCTCAGCCGGCCGCTCTCGCTTCGGCTCCGGTATCTCCGTCATCGTCGCTTCGGTTAGCAGCAACACGCTGGCAACCGAAACGGCATTTTCCAGTGCGGTACGAACCACCTTCGCGGGATCGACGATGCCGGCCTCGACCAGGTCAACATATTCCTTGCGTGCGGCGTCGAAGCCGAAATTGCCCTGACCGCCCAGCATGCGGGCGACCACGACGCCACCATCCACGGCGGAATTCTCGGCGATCTGGCGGGCGGGGGCCTCGAGCGCCCGCTTCAAAATCTGCACGCCGGTGCGCTCGTCGCCTTCGCAGGCGCTTTCTTCCCGGGCCACGGCTTCGATGCATTTGAGCAGCGCAAGACCGCCGCCCGGCACGATGCCCTCGGCCACCGCCGCCTTGGTGGAACTGATGGCGTCGTCGAGCGCTTCTTTCTTGGCCTTCATCTCCGCCTCGGTCGGGGCACCGACCCGGATGACCGCGACGCCGCCGGCCAGTTTGGCGAGCCGCTCTTCGAGCTTCTCGCGGTCGTAATCACTGGTGGTCTTTTCGATCTCGCGCCGGATCTGCGCAATTCGGCCATCGATCCGGACACGGTCGCCGCCGCTGCCGATCAGCGTGGTGTTTTCCTTGTCCACGACCACCCGCGCGGCGCGCCCGAGCTGTTGCAGAGTAACGTTCTCGAGCTTGAGACCGATTTCTTCGGAGATGACCTGCGCGCCGGTCAGGATCGCGATGTCTTCCAGCATCGCCTTGCGCCGGTCGCCGAAGCCGGGCGCCTTGACCGCGCAGCCCTTGAGAACGCCGCGGAGCCGGTTGACGATCAGCGTCGCCAGCGCTTCTCCCTCGATGTCCTCGGCCACGATCAACAATGGACGGCCGGATTTGGCGACCTGCTCCAGCACCGGGATCAGGTCGCGCAACGCCCCGATCTTGTGATCGCACAACAGCACGAATGGATCGTCCAGCACGGCCTCCATCCGCTCCGCGTCGGTGACGAAGTAGGGCGAGATGAAGCCACGGTCGAATTTCATGCCCTCGACCACATCGAGTGTGGTCTCCATGGTCTTGGACTCCTCGACCGAAATCACGCCGTCGCCGCCAACCTTCTCGATGGCGTCGGCGACGAGACCTCCGATGGATGGATCGTTATGGGCTGACAAGGTCGCAACCTGCGCCTTTTCGGCCTTGGTCTTCACCGGGCGGGCCAAGGCGCGCAGCGTCTCGATCGCGATGCGGGCGGCCCGGTCCAGTCCGCGCTTGAGATCGATGGCGCTGGCGCCCGCCGTGACGTTGCGTACGCCGTCGGCCAGGATCGCGTGTGCGAGGATGGTCGAGGTACTGGTGCCGTCGCCGACGACGTCGCCGGTTCTCTCGGCTGTCTGACGAAGCACCTGGGCCCCGAGATTCTCTTCGGGATCCTTGAGATCGATCTCCTTGGCAATGGTCACGCCATCATTGCAGACGATCGGGGGACCCCAGCTTTTCTGGATCAAGACCGATTTCGACTTCGGACCCAGCGTGACGCGCACCGCGTCGGCCAGCAGCGTGGCTCCGCGCAGGACCTTTTCGCGGGCGGCGGAGTGAAACAGAATTTGCTTATGGGCCATTCGCTGCTTCTCCGTGCAATATACCTGCCTATCATGACCTGCGGCCTCGCCGATCAGGATCGTGACGCGGCGAGGCGGGCAGTCTGGTTACTTTGCAGTGACCGGAATCGTCTTCTGGTTATTCTGCGCGTTTGGCGACTTCGGCATCGTGACCGTCAGGACGCCGCTCTTGTAGCTCGCTTCGATCTTGCCGGCGTCCACGCTGCCGGGCACCTGCAGCGAGCGGCGGAACGAACCGTAGCGGCGCTCGGAGACGTAGCGGTCCTTGGTCTTCTCTTCCTTCTGTTCCTGCTTCTCGCCCTTGATCGTCAGCGTGCCGTTGTCGAGCTGGATGTCGATGTCCTTGACGTCGAGCCCCGGCAGTTCGGCCGTCAGTTCGAATGCTTTTTCCTTTTCGACGATGTCGATCGCCGGCGTGACGTTGAAGCCAAGGTCGCGCCGCCAGAACGCTTCGATGTCGGGAAGCGGACGGAACGAAGGCTGAAGGAAGCCGGTCTGGAAGTCATGAAACAGCCGGTCAACCTGATTGCGCAGGGCTTCAAAGGGTTGCCAGTCCGCGGCCTTGGCCGCCGGCGCAGAAGTCTCGTCAGTCGCTGCTTCCGCCATGATGCATACTCCTCTAGAGGCTGCTTGGCAAAAAAACCGATACGCCTGCGGCAGCGAATGTCTTTGATCTTCGTCAAACCAACTGGCGGTGCGGCGGCGGCGTGAGATAAATCAACGGTATTGTGAGACGATGTTCCAGTCTGTCTTCGATAGGCTACGCGCCGAAGTCGACGCCGGTTCCGCAGTCTGCCCCGTTACAGGAGCCGCGCTCAAAACGACGGTGTTGTCGATGACGATGGCCGGGTGAGGAAAAATGGCGCGGCTTCCAGGAGGTCAGTTCCCGTATGCGGCGTTGTTCTGGCCGGCGCTTGTCGCCGTCTCGGCCAGCGAGACCGCGTCGTTCATGACGGCGCAGTTTCTGGAAATGATGGGCGACGGCGGCGGCACGCCGCAGCCGCCGGAGGGGGTGACGGCAAGCGAAATTGCGCTCGACCTGCAGGCCGTCAGGCTCCGCGATTTTTCCCTGGCCGAACGTGGCGTTCCCACCATCCTGTGTTCGCCGTTCGCCCTTCATGGCGCCGTCCTTGCCGACCTTGCCACCGAGCACAGTCTCGTTGCCGCCCTCCGGAGCGCCGGCATTGAACGGCTGTTCATGGCGGAGTGGCGGTCGGCCAGCCCCGACATGCGATTTCTCGGAATTGACGATTACCTTGCCGCGCTCAATGTCCTTGTCGATCATCTCGGCGGGCCGGTGGACCTCGTCGGACTTTGCCAGGGCGGCTGGCTGTCGCTGACCTATGCGGCCCGGTTCCCGGCCAAGGTACGCAAGCTGGTGATGGTTGGCACGCCGGTTGATATCGCGGCGCGGCCATCGAAATTGTCGGCATTGGCGGAAGCCACACCCCTGGCAGTCTTCAAGAACCTCGTGAGTCTCGGCGATGGCCGCGTCATCGGCCGCAATCTTGCGAGGGTCTGGCGAGGCGGCGTCGTTGAAGCCGACGATATCAGGGAATCGCTGCAGACCCCTCAGCCTGCCGGTTCGCCGGAATTCGCGCGACTCGAGGCGACCTTCCGCAACTGGAATGCGTGGACGCTCGACATGCCCGGAACCTACTATCTTGAGGTCATCGAGAAACTCTACAAACGCAACGAACTCGCCACCGGAGGCTTCGTCGCGCTGGGGCAGAGGATCGATCTAACGCGCCTGCGGCTGCCGATGTATCTTCTCGCCGGAAACGCCGACGAAGTGGTGACGGCGGAGCAATTGTTCGCGGTGGCACAGCTGGTGCGAACGCAGAAGGAGTATCTTCGCGAGGAGGTGGCTCCCTCCAATCATCTCGGCCTGTTCATGGGCAAACGGACCCTTGAGGAATACTGGCCGAGGATCGCGGCCTGGCTGAACGAGCCGCTCCCTCATTCCACTGCGGACGACCAAGCCGCCGCAGATGACGCGAGCGGCTCAGCTCCATCCGCCGCCTGAGAAGGTCACCAGGTTGTCATTGACGGTGCGAACGCCGGGCGTGGTTTCCGCCGCGACCTTGATCGCCTTCCGCTCGGCTTTGGATTCCGCCATTCCCCAGAGATCGACCACGCCGTCGGAGACGGTGACGTTCAACAGCGCCGTGTGAGCCCAAGGCTCAGCCTGCAGGCTGGAGAGGATACGGTCGCGAATGGCCTTGTCGGACGGCGTCGCTTCGAGCACCTGGCGCGCGCTGGCGACCGCCTGAAGGAGATTGGCGCGGCTGACGATTCCGACCAGCTGACCGTTCTCCACGATAGGCACTCGCTTGATCCTATTCTTCTCCAGCAGGTTGGCGATCTCGTGGAGCGGGGTCTCGGGAGACGCCGCGATGACGGTGCGGGTCATGACATCAGCCACCTTTTGGCTGTGCGACTTGACGTATTCGGCGGCGAGCGTGTCGGCCTCGGCAAAGGCGCGCAGCCACCAGGAGCGACGTCGCTCGGTACCGGCCTCGACGCGGTGCAGCAGGTCGCCTTCGCTGACAATGCCGACAAGCGTGCCCTTGTCGTCAACGACCGGGGCCCCGCTGATATTTCGTTCGAGAAACTGGGCCGCGACCTCCTGAACGGTGGCGGAAGGTTTGACGGTGACGACCGGCGTAACCATGACATTGCGGGCTTGCATGGCAAATCTCTCCATCGTTGATGGTCTCAGTTAAGAGCGCAGCCCGCATCTGTCGTTGATTCAGGTCAAGCCGCGGAAGCGGGCGCGGCCTTCGGCTCCAGCGCCGCCGCGACCGCGTCGTCAACCCGCTCGAGCCAGATGAACTCCAGCCGATTGCGGGCGCTCAATGGAATGTCGTCGAAGTCGCGCCGGTTGCGCGCGGGCAGCATCACGCGGGTCAGCCCGGCGGCGGCCGCGGCGACGACCTTTTCCTTGATGCCGCCGACCGGAAGCACCAGGCCTCGCAGCGATATTTCGCCGGTCATGGCGGTATCGCTTCTGACGTTGCGCTCGGTGAGCAGGGAGGTGAGGGCGGTGAACATCGCGACACCCGCGCTCGGTCCGTCCTTTGGCGTGGCGCCGGCGGGGACGTGGACGTGGATGTCGCTCTTTTCGAACAGGGCTGGGTCGATGCCGAGCTGCGACGCGCGGCTCTTCACCAGGGTCAGCGCGGCCTGCACGCTTTCGCGCATCACCTCGCCAAGCTGACCGGTCAGGATCAGCGTTCCCTTGCCTGCCGTGCGGGTCGCTTCGATAAAGAGAATGTCGCCGCCGACCGGTGTCCAGGCGAGCCCGGTGGCAACGCCGGGCACACTGGTGCGCATCGCGATTTCGTTTTCGAACCGGGGCTGGCCGAGAACCGGCGCGATTTCCGCGGGCGTGAGGACAACCCGGCTGGCGCTGCCTTCGGCGACCTGGACCGCCACATTGCGGAAGGCCTTGCCGATCTCCCGTTCCAGACTACGGACGCCTGCTTCGCGGGTATACCCCTTGATGATGAGCCTGAGCGCGTCCGTATCGATCTCGACCTGTTCGGGCTTCAGCCCGTTGGCCTCGAGCTGGCGGCGGACCAGATAGCGTTGCGCGATCTCCAGCTTCTCCTCTTCGGTGTAGCCGGCAAGACTGATGATTTCCATCCGGTCCAGCAGCGGGCCCGGAATGCTGTCGAGCATGTTGGCGGTGGCCACGAACACCACGCGCGACAGGTCGAACGGTACGCCGAGATAATTGTCGCGGAACGTGCCGTTCTGCTCGGGATCCAGCACCTCCAGCATCGCGGCCGAGGGATCGCCCTGAATCCCGCGTCCCATCTTGTCGATCTCGTCCAGCATCATCACGCAATTGCGCGATCCCGCCTTCTTGATCGCCTGGATGATATTGCCGGGCAGCGCGCCGATGTAGGTGCGGCGGTGGCCGCGGATTTCCGCTTCGTCATGAACGCCGCCGAGGCTGACGCGCACGAACGGCCGCTGCATCGCGCGGGCGATCGATTGCCCCAGCGACGTCTTGCCGACGCCGGGCGGGCCGACGAAACACAGGATCGGCGCCTTGCCCTGCGGCGCCAGCTTCCTGACCGCGAGATATTCGACGATCCGGCTCTTGATCTTCTCCAGGCCGTAGTGATCCTGGTCGAGGATGCGCCGCGCTTCGGCGATGTCGATCGGTTTTTCTTCCGGCAGGCTCCAGGGCAGTTCGATCAGCCAGTCGAGATAGCTGCGGACCATGCCGGCCTCGGCGGCGCCCTCGGGCATGCGTTCGTAGCGGCGGACCTCCTTGCGGGCCTGGCTTTCCGCCTCGGCCGGCATACCGGCCCTGGCGATCGCCGCGTTCAGTTCGGTTACTTCCTGCGCCTTGCCATCGCCTTCGCCGAGCTGGCGCTGGATGGTCGCCATTTGCTCGCGAAGAATCGCCTCGCGCTGTCGTTCATCGAAGGTGGCCCTGGTCTGCTTGCCGATCTCGTTGCTGAGCCGCAGCACCTCGATGCGCTCGGCCAGATGCCGCGAAACCTTGTCCATGCGGAGCGAGAGGTCGACGGTCTCGAGAATCTCCTGCTTCTCCTGCGGCTTGATGTCCATGTAGGACGTCGCGAGGTCGGCCAGGGTCGAGGGTGAGGTGGTGCCCTGCAGGACGGCGATCAATTCCTGCGGCGCCTGCGGCAGCAATTCCGCGGCCTCGATGGCCTGCCGTTGCAGATTCAGGAAACGGGCCTCGATCTCCGGCGAACTCGTCGTCGGCTCCGGGATATGCAGCACGCGGGCGGCCAGGAACGGCGTCCCCGGCAGGAAATCGAGCACCCGGATGCGCTGGACACCCTGGCAAACGACATGATGCGTGTCGTCGGGCCCGGTGATGTATCGCACGATATTGGCTAGCGTGCCGACACGGTACAGATCCTCGGGTCCCGGTTCGCCCAGTTCAGGATCGCGCTGCAACAACAGGCCGATCGGCCGCTGCTCGCGTACGGCCTGCTGGGCCGCGGCGACCGATTGCGGCCGGCCGATCGTGATCGGGAACACGACACCCGGAAACAGCACCGTATTGCGCACCGGCACGATGATGAGGGCATCCGCCGGAATCGAAACCGACTGTTCGGAGGATGAGCCGGGGGGTGGGCTCGACGTAGCGGTATCATTGACCGACGACATGGACATTCCTCAACTAGATTTGGCGAGCCGCAAGCCCACGCAGCCATTTGTGGCGAAACGGCTGATGGTGTATCGGCCCAGCGGCAACTTGATGCGCCGTTCGAACCGCCCCTGCGGCAGTTCGAGGCGAAGGATTCGCGCGTTGCGGAGTTCCGGCGGCAATACCCGGCGTCCGCTGACGACAAGGACCCCCTGATCGATCACCGCCTCGACCTCATCGGGATTGACGCCGGGCAGGGCGATGAAGATCAGCACCTCGCGTTCGGTCTCCAGCACATCGATCGGAGGCTCCCAGCTCGGCTCGCGCGAACCCGCCAGGGGCCGCAGGTTCAGGAACTGCTGCTGCAGGCGCTCCGCGCGCGCCATCGTCTCGATCGCTTCAGACAGCATCCAGTTGATGGGGTCCTTGGGGGGCATCTGATGTCTCCCGCCAGACCGGAGTCTGGTCAAAGATTAGGTCTCGGAAAGGCCTGGCGCAGCAGCGAAGGACGCAAATTCGCAGCGAACACGCCGCGGCTCATGTGGGAACGTGGACGAAATTGTCAATCGTCGGCCACAGTTCGTCTCCGCGGGACGAGGTTCTCGGTGCCACCGGTCGGCAATATCGATGTTGATCGGGATCAAGCTGCCCGCCATCAGACGGGCTCGCGTGGAATCCAGTGGTCTGCGGTTTTCTCATATTTGCGTTTCACCGCCGCCCAGGCGACGCGGTGCGCGGTGCTCTCGCGCTGTTCGGGACCGTGATCCGCATATTGCTTCCAGGCGCTGTTGAAGGCGCCGAGATAGATCTCCTGCGCATGCAGCGGCAAATGGACCTGGATCGACGGAGGAAGATCTTCGATGGACTGATAGGGCAAGCGGCGGCGCCTCCGTGTTTGATGGTCGTCGGCAAGACAGCTCAAATTCTTCGTAGTCCCCGGGTGATCATGCTCAATTGATCCAGAGCAAATGGCGGCGTCCGACGCCTGCTAGGTATACTGGGACGCCGGCGGTCGTCCGGCCACTGTGTCATTCTGAAATTTCGACCGGAGACAAGACCAGAATGGAATCGGACCCGTCGTCACGAAAGCAGACCGTTGCCATCGGCTATATTTTCGCTGCCAGCATCGGCATGCTGCTGCTGCAATGGGTTCTCGCGACCTACAATACCGTCGATACCATTCCCTACAGCGAGTTCGAACAATTGGTGGCCCAGGGGCATGTCACCGAGGTCGCCGTCGGCCAGGATACGATTCAGGGAAAACTGAAAGAGAAGCTGCCAAGCGGCAAGTCGGCCTTCATCACGGCGCGGGTCGACGCGGCGCTGGCCGAGAAGCTGGCGGCGAAGGGTGTCGTGGTCACCGGCGTTCCCTCGGGCGGGCTGTTCCAGACCCTGCTGTCATGGATCGTGCCCGGCCTGATGTTCTATCTGATCTGGGTCTTTCTGGGACGCCGGCTGGCGGATCGCCAGGGTTTTGGCGGACTGATGTCGATCGGAAAGTCGCGCGCCAAGGTCTACGTCGAAAAGGACACCAAGGTCACCTTTGCCGACGTCGCCGGCGTCGATGAGGCCAAGTTCGAACTGCAGGAAGTGGTATCTTTTCTCAAGGACCCCACGAGCTACGGCCGGCTCGGCGCCCACGTGCCCAAGGGAATTTTGCTGGTAGGGCCGCCCGGAACCGGCAAGACCCTGCTTGCGCGCGCAGTTGCCGGGGAAGCCGGGGTGGCGTTCTTTTCCATTTCAGGCTCCGAATTCGTCGAGATGTTCGTCGGCGTCGGCGCCGCCCGGGTGCGCGATCTGTTCGAACAGGCGCGCAAGGCGGCGCCCTGCATCATCTTCATCGATGAACTCGATGCGCTCGGGCGCAGCCGCTCGCCCGGCGCCTTCGGCGGCTATGATGAGAAGGAGCAGACCTTGAACCAGCTGCTCGCCGAGCTGGACGGCTTCGATCCCAGCGCCGGCGTCATCTTGCTGGCGGCCACCAATCGCCCCGAAATCCTCGATCCCGCGCTGCTGCGGGCAGGGCGGTTCGACCGGCAGGTGCTGGTGGATCGCCCCGACAAGGGCGGCCGTGTCGCCATCCTGAAGGTGCATATCCGCAAGATCCGTGTCGGCGGCGATGTCGATCTGGACAGGATCGCAGCCCTCACCACCGGTTTCACCGGCGCCGATCTGGCCAACCTGATCAACGAGGCGGCCATCGCCGCCACCCGGCGCAATGCCGACGAGGTTTCGTTCGACGATTTCACGGCCGCGGTCGAGCGCATCGTTGCCGGGATCGAGAAGAAAAGCCGGGTGCTCGGCGAGCAGGAACGCCGCAGGGTCGCCTATCACGAGATGGGCCATGCTCTCGTTGCGGCCAGTCTGCCCGGCGTCGATCCCGTCCAGAAGGTCTCGATCATTCCCCGCGGAGTCGGCGCGCTTGGCTACACCATGCAGCGGCCGACCCAGGACCGGTTTCTGCTATCGGCGAGCGAACTCAGGAATCGCATCGCCGTGTTGATGGGCGGCCGCGCCTCCGAGCGCCTGGTCTTCGACGGCGACGTCTCGACGGGGGCGGCTGATGACTTGCAGCGGGCAACCGAAATCGCCGTGGAGATGGTTACGAAATACGGCATGGACGCTAAAGTGGGGCAGCGTACCTATGCGCCGCGGCCCCAGACTTTCCTGCCATCCCTGCAGGACACCGTCGTCAGTGCCGCGGAGGCGACCGGGCGCGAGATCGATCTGGCGGTGCGCGATCTGATCGAGGCCGGCGCCGCCTGCGCGCACGCCATTCTCGAAAGACGACGCCGCGATCTCGATGCCGGCGTTGAACTCCTGATCGCCAGGGAGACGCTGACATCGGAGGAGTTTGCGCCGCTACGACCGGTTGCCGAGCGGGAAGCGGCAGAGCAACGAACCATTCCAGCCCCGCCATTGATGAGCGGACCCACCGGGAGCAAAGATTTTCAGGAGAGCTACCATGATCAAACTCAAAATTCCGCATAATGCCTTCGTGTTCGTCGGCGACGGCCGCAAGGCCCTGTTCCTGCGCAATGATGGCGACGAGATGTTTCCGAATCTGAAGACCGAGCAGGTCTTCGAGGAGGAAAATCTATCCAGCCATGAGCAGGGCAGCGAGCGGCCGGGTCGCGTCGGCAAGGGATCGCAAAGCGGTCAGCGAAGCGCGGTCGAGCCGACCGACTGGCATGACATCGAGGAACACCAATTTGCGCGAAGGGTCGCCGCCGCGCTGGAACAGGTGATCCGCGAGCGGAAGGTGCAGGCCCTGGTCGTGGTGGCTCCGCCGAGGACGCTTGCCGATCTGCGCGAAGCCTTTCATTCGGATGTGAAGGCCTGCATTATTGCCGAGATCAACAAGGACCTGACCAAGCAGCCGGTCTGGGAAATCGAGAAGCATCTCACCGGCGATGCCAATTCGCACTGAGCCCTTGCGCCGGTCAAGCGGAGGCAAATATGCGAGACTTGGATGACGACAAGGATTCGGAGGCGGCATCGCCACCGCGAAAGAGCACGCCCTCGGAGCAGGTCGACGAGGCGCGGCGCCTGATCGAGAGCGAGCAGGTCGACGTCGAACGTGCAGTCCCTACGGACCACAACGAGCCGATCGAGGGCGTAAAGCCGCGCGAGCCCGACCCGCCTTTGTTCGAGGACTGAAGAGACGACATCGGCCGGATCATGCCGACGCGGCGGCCGTTTCGTCGTTCGCCAGCCGGCCGTCGACGACGTGAATGCGGCGGTGCATTTGCGATGCCAGATTGAGATCATGGGTGACGGCGACCACGGTCTTGCCGTGCAGCGCCACCAGATCGCGCAGGATGCCGAACACCTGGGTAGTGGAAATGGAATCGAGACTTCCGGTGGGTTCGTCCGCGAGAATGACCGGGGGATCGTTGGCCAGCGCCCGCGCCACCGCCACACGCTGCCGCTGGCCGCCGGACAATTGTTCCGGGGTTTTGTGCCGATGATCGCCAAGCCCGAACGATCCCAGCAGTTCATCGGCGCGCGCGACGATGGCGCGGGGCGGCAATCTGCCGAGCGCCCGCATCGGCAGCGCGACGTTTTCCGTGATCGAGAATTCAGGCAGCAGAAAATGAAACTGGAACACGAAGCCGAGGCGGGTGAGCCGCACCTCCGCGCGCTCGTTTTCGGTCATGACGGTGGTGGATCGCCCGTCGATCAGGACTTCGCCCGTTGTCGGAAGATCCAGCAGTCCCAGCAGGTACAGCAGCGACGATTTGCCGGAACCGGAGGGGCCGGTGATGGCGATGAATTCCCGCGGCAGGATGGCGAGGCTGATGTCCTCCACCAGCGTGACCGGTACGATCCCGCCGAGGACTTTTGTCACGCCGCGCGCCTCGATCAGTGGCACATTCATGTCGCGCCCCTGATGATGTCGACAGGGTGCAGCCGCGCCGCCGCCCGGGCCGGGAAATAGCCGGCCACCAGGCTCGACAGCAATGCGACGCCGGTGGCCAGCAAATAGTGCTTTACCGAATACAGCACGGGGAGGTGGTTGTAGTCGGAGAACGGAGTCTTGAACTCCAGCGACGCGAGTCCCCGGGTCAGAAGATAGCCGAAGATCCAGCCCAGCACGGCGCCGACCAGTCCGACCAGCAGCGACTCGACGATGAAGACGGTGCGAATAGTGTGATCCCGGAAACCCAGCGATTTCAGGATGGCGATGTCGCGCGTTTTCTCGTGGGTGATGGTGGAAATGATGTTGTAGGTGCCGAAACTGGCGACCAGCAAAATGGCGCCGACCACGGTGTACATGATGATATTGCGGATGATGAAGGTCGAGATCAGGTCCTCGTTCGCTTCCTGCCACGACACCG
>JAUXWH010000213.1 GCA_030681365.1 Bradyrhizobium sp. | reverse complement strand
TGCACCAGCCCGACGCGGTCGCAGAAGCGTTGCTTCAGGCTCTCGAACCGTTCGGTGGCGTGGGTCAGATGCTCGATGCCCTCGGCCTCGGATTCCTCGACCAGCGGGCAGATCCAGTAGACCAGTCGGCCCTTGTCGAGCGCGCGGCCGACCGCCTCCATCACCTCGCCGAGCCGGCTGTTCGGCACCGTGCGGGTATCGATCGGCTGGCGTCCCGCCGGCTTCTCGCGCAATTCCGAAACATCCATGTCGCCGAAATAGGTCATGACCAGCGTGCGCGGGATCGGCGTCGCGCTCAGCACCAGCACGTCGACGGCTTCGCCCTTGTTGGTCAGCGCCAGCCGTTCGCGCACCCCGAAACGGTGCTGCTCGTCGACCACCGCCAGCGCCAGGGCCTTGAACACCACGTCGTCCTGGATCAGCGCGTGGGTGCCGACCAGGAAATCGATTTCGCCGGCAGCGAGCCGCGCCAGCAATTCGCGCCGCTCCTTGCCCTTTTCACGGCCGGTGAGGATCGCGACCCGCAAGCCGGCGCGTTCGGCCAGCGGTGTAATCGTGTTGATGTGCTGCCGCGCCAGAATTTCGGTCGGCGCCATCAGCGCCGCCTGTTTGCCGGCTTCGGTGACGACGGCGGCCGCCAGCAGCGCCACCACGGTCTTGCCGGATCCGACGTCGCCCTGCAGCAGCCGCAACATCCGCACCGGCTGGCGCAGATCGTCGGCGATGGCGGCGACCGCCTCGCGCTGGGATGTCGTCAGCGCATAGGGCAGCGCATCGATGATGCGGCTGCGCAGATGGCCGTCGCCGGCGTGGCGCTCACCGGCCGGGCGCCGCAGCTGCGCCCGCACCAGCGCCAGCGCCAGCTGGCCGGCCAAAAGCTCGTCGAAGGCCAGCCGCGACCAGAACGGGCCATCGGGCAGGATGTCGGTGAGTTCGACCGGCACGTGGACGCGGTGGAGTGCTTCGGCGACCGCGGGGAACTTGCAGCGCCGGATCACTTCGGGGCTGATCCATTCCGGCAGCGCCGGCAGCTTCTGCAGCGCCTGCGCCATGGCGCGGCGCAGCGAGCCCAGTGCCAGCCCCTCGGTCAGCGGATAGACCGGATCGATGCCCGACAGTTTGGCAAAACCCTCTTCATCCACGACGCGGTCGGGATGCACGATCTGCGGGATGCCGTCATACATCTGCAGGGTGCCGGAGACGTAGCGTTTGGCGCCGACCGGCAGCAGCTTCTCGACATAACCGGGCTTGGCGCGGAAGAAGGTCAGCACCACGTCGCCGGTGTCGTCGCTGGCATAGACCAGGAAGGGCGCCCGCGCATTGTGCGGCGGCGGCGGCCGGTGGCGGTCGACGGTCACCTCCAGCGTCACCACCGTTCCCTGGGCGGCGTCGCGGATCTTCGGCCGCGCCCGGCGGTCGATCACGCTGGCCGGCAGATGCAGCAGCAGATCCACCAGCCGCGGCGTCTCATCGCGGTCGAGCAGATAGCGGAACAATTTGTCCTGCTTCGGTCCGACTCCGCCAAGGGTCGTGACCGGCGCGAACAGGGGATTGAGCAGAGGAGGGCGCATCAGAGAACTCGCGGATTGAGCGATGCTCGATTTGGCAAGCCTTGAATGCATTTTGGCGCGAATGCAATGCGAGAACAGCTGCTGACAAGAGCCGGAACCAGCGCTATATCAACCCCGCCCGGCACGTCCGGGCTTTTGGCGTTCGAATGGGAATCAGCAATGACGGGATCGACACGATCGAGCGACGGCCTGGATGACCGCCGCAAGCGGCTGTTATTTCGCTGCTGGCATCGCGGCACCCGCGAGATGGACCTCATTCTCGGCCGCTTTGCCGATGCCGAGATCGAAAAGCTCTCCGAGGAAGAGCTGGTTCAATTCGAATATCTGATGGATGTACCTGACCCCGATCTCTATGCCGCGCTGACCGGAAAAATGCCGCCGGCGCCGGATTATGCCAACCGTCTGTTCGACCGCATCCAGTCGTTTCGGTCCGCGGATCACGACGCATGAAGTCTCCGACGCAATCGCCGGCGAAAATGCTGACGCCCGGGCGCGCGCTGACCTTTGCCAATGTCGCCGAGGGCGCCGAAGGCCTCGTGGTCTCCGACCTCGCGCGTGCGGTGGCGGCGCGGCCGAACCCGCCGGCGGTCAGCCTGGCCGTGGTCTGCCGCGACGGTCCGCGCATGCAGCAACTGGCCCGCGCGCTGGATTTCTTCGCGCCGGATTTGCCGGTCATGCAGTTCCCGGCCTGGGACTGCCAGCCCTATGACCGGGTGTCGCCGCATGGCGGCATTCTGGCGCAACGGTTGACCACGCTGGCAAGATTGTCGCGCCTCGTGGGCAGCGACAAGCCGCTGATCGTGCTGACCACGGTCAACGCCATCGTGCAGCGGGTGCCGGCGCGCGAAACCGTCGCGGCGCAGGCGCTCTCGGTGGCGCCGGGGCATGTCGTGCCGATGGCTTCCATCATCTCGTGGCTGGAGCACAACGGTTACAACCGCTCGTCGACGGTGCGCGAGCCCGGCGAATACGCCGTGCGCGGCGGCATTCTCGACCTGTTTCCGGCCGGGCTCGAGCAGCCCGTGCGCTTCGATTTCTTCGGCGACAGCCTGGAATCGATCCGCAGTTTCGACGCGGAGACCCAGCGCACGCTGCTGCCGATGCGTTCGCTCGATCTGGTGCCAATCTCGGAATTTCAACTGGTCACCGAAACCATCCGCCGCTTCCGGATGGGTTATGTCGCAACATTCGGCGCGCCGGGTCGCGACGATCTGCTGTATGAAGCCGTCAGCGAGGGCCGCCGTCATCCCGGCATGGAGCACTGGCTGCCGCTGTTCCAGGACCGGATGGACACGCTGTTCGATTATCTCGA
>JAUXWH010000181.1 GCA_030681365.1 Bradyrhizobium sp. | reverse complement strand
CCCGGCACATTCCGGGCGTGAACTTTGCCGGCCTCATTCATCCCGGCCTGATCGGCTGTCTGCCCGATCCGAAACTGCTGGCGACCTGGAACGAGCGCGAGACCGCGCTGATTGCGACCAACCCGACGCGGGTGCCCGGGCTCGCCAATCCGCCGTTCGGTCCGACCGCGCATATGGGCCGGCTGAAGGGCGAGGCCAAGGCCAAGGCGGCGGCGGAAGGTGCGCGCACCGTGCCGCCGCGCGAGCATGGCGGCAACTGCGACATCAAGGATCTGTCGCGCGGCTCGAAAGTCTATTTCCCGGTCTATGTGCCCGGCGGCGGGCTTTCGATGGGTGACCTGCATTTCAGCCAGGGCGACGGCGAGATCACCTTCTGCGGCGCGATCGAGATGGCGGGCTGGCTGCACATCAAGGTCGACATCATCAAGGACGGCGTCTCGAAATACGGCATCAAGAATCCCGTGTTCAAGCCGTCGCCGATGACGCCGAACTACAAGGACTTTCTGATCTTCGAGGGCATCTCGGTCGACGAAGAGGGCAAGCAGCATTACCTCGACGTCCACATCGCCTACCGGCAGGCCTGCCTGAACGCGATCGAGTATCTCAAGAAGTTCGGCTATTCCGGCGCGCAGGCCTATTCGATCCTGGGCACCGCGCCGTGCCAGGGCCACATCTCCGGCGTGGTCGACGTGCCCAACGCCTGCGCCACGCTGTGGCTGCCGACGGAAATCTTCGACTTCGACATCATGCCGTCGTCGGCCGGCCCGATCAAGCACATCAAGGGCGACATCCAGATGCCGCTGTCTCAGGACAAGTAGCTCCCCGCGCGACGGGATGCGGGACGGTCGAGTACCTCGCCGCCCCGCATCCGCCGTCGCGAACGGAAACGATCTTGGCGCGAGGGAATCAAATGCCGGTCTACGAATATCTCTGCAACGATTGCGGCCCGTTCACTGACATGCGGCCGATGGCCGAATGCGACGCGCCGCAGGATTGTCCGCAATGCGCGATGGAGGCGCCGCGCGTGATGCTGACTGCGCCGAATTTCTTCTGCATGCCGTCCGACAAGCGCAAGGCCCACGCCACCAATGAGCGCAGTTCCAATGCCCCGAAGACCGTCGGCGAGTACAAGGCGTCGCATGGTCCGGGCTGCGGCTGCTGCTCGCCGACAAAGCCTTCGCGGCTGATCAAGCAGACCCGGAGCGGCGCGAAGAGCTTTCCAACCGCGCGGCCATGGATGATCAGCCACTGACGCGCGACTCTCAACATACAGGAGGCGATCCCCATGCTGCACGGTGACATTTCCTCGAGCAACGACACGGTCGGCGTCGCCGTCGTCAATTACAAGATGCCGCGGCTGCACACCCGCGCCGAGGTGCTCGACAACGCCCGCAAGATCGCCGACATGGTGGTGGGCATGAAGACCGGCCTGCCGGGCATGGACCTGGTGATCTTCCCGGAATACTCCACCCACGGCATCATGTACGACTCCAAGGAGATGTACGAGACCGCCTCGCAGGTCCCCGGTCCCGAGACCGAGATCTTCGCCGAGGCCTGCCGCACGGCCAAGGTCTGGGGCGTGTTCTCGCTCACCGGGGAGCGCCATGAGGAGCATCCGAACAAGGCGCCGTACAACACCCTGATCCTGATGAACGACAAGGGCGAGATCGTGCAGAAATACCGCAAGATCATGCCCTGGGTGCCGATTGAGGGCTGGTATCCCGGCGACTGCACCTATGTTTCCGACGGTCCGAAGGGGCTGAAGGTCAGCCTGATCATCTGCGACGACGGCAACTTTCCCGAAATCTGGCGCGACTGCGCCATGAAGGGCGCCGAGCTGATCGTGCGCTGCCAGGGCTACATGTATCCGGCCAAGGAACAGCAGGTCCTGATTTCCAAGGCGATGGCCTGGGCCAACAATGTCTATGTCGCGGTCGCCAATGCCGCCGGCTTCGACGGCGTCTATTCCTATTTCGGTCACTCCGCGATCATCGGCTTCGACGGCCGCACTTTGGGCGAGACCGGCGAGGAGGAATACGGCATCCAGTATGCGGCGCTGTCAAAACACCTGATCCGCGATTTCCGCCGCAACGGCCAGTCGCAGAACCACCTCTACAAGCTGCTGCATCGTGGCTATACCGGCATGATCAATTCCGGCGAAAGCCCGCGCGGCGTGGCGGCCTGTCCCTACGATTTCTACTCGAAGTGGATCTCCGATCCCGAGGGAACCCGCGAGATGGTCGAGGCAATGACCCGCTCCACCGCAGGGACAGATGAGTGTCCGATCGACGGCATCCCGAACGAGTCGAAGGCGGGAAATTACTGACCATCGAATTGTCGTCGCCCGGCTTCGACCGGGCGATCCAGTACGCTGTGCCGTCCCGGTTACGTGCTGAGGCCTCTGGGATACTGGATCAACCGCCTTCGCGGGTGATGACGGTTGGAGTGGTTCGAGGAGGACTTTCAGATTACGTTCGTTTAAGCTGAGGTTCGCGCGGCTTCTCCGGCGAACGAGGCGATCTTGCAAACGAGAAAATTCGGCAATGGTCCCGACGTGTCCGTGATCGGGCAGGGCACCTGGTATATCGACCGCGGCGATCGCAAGAGCGCGGTCGCGGCGTTGCGCCGTGGCCTCGATCTCGGCATGAGCCACATCGACACCGCCGAGATGTATGGCGATGCCGAGCCGGTGGTAGCCGAAGCGATTGCCGGGCGGCGCGACGAGGTGTTTCTGGTCTCGAAGGTGCTGCCGGGCAATGCATCGCGGCGCGGCACCATCACGGCCTGCGAGCGTTCGCTGGCGCGGCTGAAGACCGACCGGCTCGACTGCTATTTGCTGCACTGGCGCGGATCTTATCCCCTCGATGAGACTGTAGCGGCGTTCGATGAACTGGTCGCCGCCGGCAAGATCCGCAGATGGGGCGTCAGCAATTTCGACACCGACGATCTCAACGAGTTGCTGGCGGTGGCAGGCAAGGAGAGGATCGCCTGCAATCAGGTGCTCTACCATCTGCAGGAACGCGCCATCGAGCACGCGGTGATTCCGTGGTGCGAGCAACACGGCGTCGCGGTGGTGGCCTATTCGCCGTTCGGTCACAATGATTTTCCGTCGGCGCGCAGCAAGGCCGGCGAGGCGCTGCAGGCGATCGCCGATGCGCATGGCGTGTCGGCACGCCAGGTCGCGCTGGCGTTTCTGACACGCCGGCCATCGGTGCTGGCGATTCCAAAAGCCGGAACACCGGCGCATGCCGCCGACAACGCCGCCGCAGGCGAACTCGTGCTCGGCGACGACGAAATCACAGCCCTCGACAGGGCGTTCCCGCGCGGTCCGAAACCGCGCGGCCTGCCGATGCTGTAGCGGAACACAGTTCTTAACAGAGTGTTTCTGCGGCGTGCTCGCCGGTACTATTACGACCTGCCGCGCGCAATCGCGCATATCGGCATCCCGGTTTCGGGTCTTGTCGATTCTGCCTAATTGGCGTTCTTTGAGGCTCGCCCGAATCGAAAATTATTGCCTCCGAGATTGCCCGTGACACCGCCCCCCGCCGCAGCCGTCAGGCTGGACAGCGCTCCCTTGCCGTTGCCCGAGAAGAAACCCGCCGCGCGCAAGGCGCCGGCGCGCGCCGATCATCCGTTCAAGGGCATCGCGCTGATCCTCGCCTCCACGGTGTTCCTTGGGGCCTCGGACGTCACCGCAAAATATCTGTCGGCGACGCTGCCATCGGTCGAGATCGCCTGGATCAGGTTCCTGACCTTCGCGCTGATCATGTCGCCGGCGATGTTCCCCGGCTCGCCGCTGTTCGCCTTGCGTACCGAGCGTCTCGGCCTGCAGCTGATGCGCGGCGCGGCGCTGCTCGGATCATCGCTGTTCTTCATCTCCGGCCTGCGATATCTCCCGATCGCCGAAGCCTCCGCCACCGGCTTCGTGGCGCCGCTGTTCGTCACCGCGCTGTCGATCTTCTTTCTATCCGAGAAGGTCGGCCTGCGGCGCTGGCTTGCGACCGCGGTCGGCCTGATGGGCGTGCTGATCATCCTGCGGCCGGGCACCTCGGCGTTTCATGCCGCCGCATTCTTTCCGCTGGTGTCGGCGTTCGCATGGGCCAGTACCCTGATCATGACCCGCATGATGAGCGGGCGCGAACACGTCATCACCACCATGACCTGGTCGGCGATCACGGGGCTGGGCATTCTGTCGGTGCTGGTGCCGTTCGTCTGGGTCACCCCGACCTGGCACGATATTGCCTTCGGCGTCTTCATCGGCGTGGCGTCGACGGCCGGGCAGTGGATCGTGGTGCTGGCGTTTCGCTACGCCGATGCCTCGGTGCTGGCGCCGTTTTCCTACACGCAATTGTTGTGGGTCAGCCTGCTCGGCTTCTTCGTGTTCGGCGAAGTGCCGGACATCTGGACCGTGACCGGCGCGATTTTCATCGTCGGCAGCGGCCTCTACACCGCGCACCGCGAGCGCGTCCGGCGCTCGCAACTGCTGGCGGTCGCGGGCGAGTCGTCGCCGAACGCGTGACCTGAAGGCGTGCGGCGCAGGCCCGCGATGCCGCGCTGACCACCGCATCCAGATGAAATGGCTGAACGGTTGGTCCGCGGCCGCCAGCCTCGAAGGCGACTTCTCCCACGTCACGCGGTCCTATGCAGGCAAGGGTGTCGCGCGCTATACGTGGTAAAGGCCTCAGGCGAAGCCTGATAATAACAAGAACGCAAAGGAAACGCCGATGCGCGCAGCCATTTTCAGGAACGGCGAGATCGTCGTAGATCTGCTGCCCGAGCCGAAGCCGGCGGCGGGGCAGGTGCTGGTCAGGACCCTGGCCTGCGGCATCTGCGGCTCCGACCTGCACGCCCGCAAGCACGCGCATCGCATGGTCGAACTCGCAAAGCATTTTCCCGGCCGCAAGCCGATGGACCTTTCCCGCGACATCGTGTTCGGCCATGAATTCTGCTGCGAGATCCTCGATTACGGGCCGGGCAGCGCGCGCAAACTGAAAGCCGGCACCCGCGTCTGCTCGCTGCCGGCGCTGCTGACGGCGGAAGGCCCGCAAGGCATCGGCTATTCCAATGACAATCTGGGCGGCTATGCCGAACGCATGCTGCTCAGCGAGGCGCTGCTGCTGGAGGTGCCGAATGGGCTCGCGGCGGAGCACGCGGCCCTGACCGAACCGCTCGCGGTCGGCGTTCACGCCGTGGCAAAAGCCAATGTGCGCGGCGACGAGGTGCCGCTGGTGATCGGCTGCGGCCCGGTCGGACTGGCGGTGATCGCGGCGCTGAAGCTGAAAGGGTTGCATCCGATCGTGGCCGCCGACTATTCGCCGGCGCGCCGCGCGCTGGCCGAAAAGATGGGCGCCGACATCGTGGTCGATCCCGCGCGCACGCAACCCTATGCGACCTGGGCCGCGCACGCCGCGATGTCGCCGGAGCAGAAGGCGGCGCGGCCGCCGCTGCAGGCTATGCTGCCGGCCCTGAAACCGGCGCTGATCTTCGAATGCGTCGGCATTCCCGGCCTGATCCAGCAGGTGTTCGAGGGCGCGCCGCGCGACGCCCGCATCGTCGTGGTCGGCGTCTGCATGGAAACCGACCGCTCCGAACCGATGCTCGGAATCTGGAAGGAGCTCAACGTTCAGTATGTGCTGGGCTACACGCCCGACGAATTCGCCCATTCGCTGCGCCTGATCGCGGAAGGGCAGGTCGACGCCGCCGCGCTGGTCACCGCAACGGTCGGAATCGATGGCGTCGCCCAAGCGTTCGCCGATCTCGCCAATCCGGAAGCCCACACCAAGATCATCGTCGAGCCGTGGCGGTAGTTATGGCTCTCGAGGATTCCGATCGTCCGCCCGTGCTCGCGCATCAGCGATTTGTCGATGACCGGGAATCTTTCGCGGGTCTGGATCTGGCGCAGCGCTTCCGGCGCATTCACGACACCAATCTGTGGGGTGCTGCGGCATCCACCTCGGGGCTCGGCTCGGAGCTGGACGTCACCACGGTGCTGCGCGCGGAATTATCAGGGCTTTTCCGGAGGCTCGGCGTGACCTCACTGCTCGATGCGCCCTGTGGCGATGCCGGCTGGATCAACCAGGCCGGGCTCGGCGTGCGCTATGTCGGGATCGACATCGTGCCGGAGCTGATCGCGCGACTGCAGGGCCGAGCCGCGTCGGACGAAGTCAGCGGCGAGTACCATCTCGCCGATATCACAGCGGATTCGCTGCCGCGATGCGATGCCATCCTGTGCCGCGACTGCCTCGTCCATCTGTCGTTTGCCAATATCAAGCGCGCGCTGGCGAATTTTCAGGGGTCCGGCGCGGTGTGGCTGATCGCGACGACGTTTCCGGAGTGGCAAGGCAATGCCGACTGCGAGGACGGCGACTGGCGGGCACTGAATTTCGAACGCGCGCCGTTCAATTGGGGGCATCCCGTTGAACTGCTTAACGAGAATTGCCTGGAGGCCGGCGGCGGCTGGCGCGACAAAAGCCTCGGCGTGTGGCGGCTTGCGGAAATCCCGCAATGAGGCGAGACCGCGTTTGCAGATCTGGCCAATGACGAAGCCATGACGGTAGAGTGGATAAAATGAGTGGCAAGGGGAGACGGAACATGATCGCGCTGACCTCAAAGGACCTTCTGCCGGAAGACGGCGCCGGCGGCACGCTGGTGGGGCGGGTCTGGATGCCGGATCTGGCAGGCCCGGCCGTCGTCGCGGTGCGCAAGGACGGCGTGTTCGACGTCAGCGCGCGATTCTCCACCGTGAGCGCGCTCTGCGAGGAAGTCGACCCGGCGGCGGCGCTTCGCGGTACCGCCGGTGAGCGGATCGGGGATCTCGAAAGCATCGTCGCCAATACGCCGCCCGATCGCCGCGACAGGACAAAACCCTGGCTGCTGGCGCCGCTCGACCTGCAGGTCCTCAAGGCGGCGGGCGTCACCTTCGCGATCTCGATGCTCGAGCGCGTGATCGAGGAGCGGGCGCGCGGCAACCCCGCCTCCGCGGAAGCGATCCGCAAGGAGGTGGTGCGGCTGGTCGGCGACGACCTCTCGAAGCTAAAGCCGGGATCGCCGGAAGCGATGAAGCTGAAGGCGGTGCTGATCGACCAGAACGCCTGGAGCCAGTATCTCGAGGTCGGCATCGGACCCGACGCCGAAGTGTTCACCAAGGCGCCGACGATGTCCTCGGTCGGAACAGGCATGGATGCCGGCCTGCATCCGAAATCGACCTGGAACAATCCGGAGCCGGAGGTGGTGGTGGTGGTATCGAGCCGTGGCGCAATTGTCGGCGCGATGCTCGGCAACGATGTCAATCTGCGCGACTTCGAGGGACGCTCGGCGCTGCTGCTGTCGAAGGCCAAGGACAACAACGCCTCCTGTGCCGTCGGTCCGCTGCTGCGGCTGTTCGACAGCAGTTTTTCGCTCGACGACGTCAGGCGGATGGAGGTCGGATTGACGGTGAAGGGGCAGGACGGCTTTGTCCTCGACGGCCATTCGTCGATCAGCAAGATCAGCCGCGATCCCACCGATCTGGTCGCCCAGACCATCGGGCCGGTGCATCAATATCCCGACGGCTTCGCGCTGTTCCTCGGCACCATGTTCGCGCCGGTGAAGGACCGCGATGCGCCGGGCGAGGGGTTTACGCACAAGCGCGACGATATCGTCACGATATCCGCGCCCCAGCTCGGCAAACTGGTCAACCGCATGCGCACCAGCGATGAGTGCGAACCCTGGACGTTCGGCATCGGCGAATTGATGCGAAACTTGGCGAAGCGGAAGATTCTGGGCTCGTGAGCAGGCCGGACGATCTCGGGCGAGCGCCGATCAAGCCACAACGAGCGTGATGACACCGTCGTCGACGGTTCCCGTCTTGATGCCATCGCGCGCCATCGATTCAATGACAGGCCATTTCTCCCGAAACAGCGCCGACGCCTCATGTATGTCGGGCGCGTCGACCTTGACGGAACAGGCGTGCCGTTCGCCGTCGGTCGCGATCTGAAAGAAGAAGGTGTATCCATCCGGCTGCCCATTGCTATCAATCGAAAGTCGTGCCTGTCGCATTCAGTGTCCCCTGAGTTTGCGCCGAAGCGGGCAGTTGCATTTTCAATCTGGCTTTTCGTGCGGCGTGATTGTGACGCTGAAAATTCTCGCGGGAACTGTTGCAAACATCCAACAGTGGGACAGTGGAATGAAGACTCGTCTCACCCCCATCCGCACGTCGTCCCGGACAAGCGAGCGCCAGCGAGTGATGATCCGGGAGCCATGCGCCGTGGCAGAAGTTGCTTGTCGTGATGGTTGACGGCTTCCTTCAATAACAGATGACCGGATTATGGGTCCCGGCGTTCGCCGGGACGCGGAAGATGGGTTCGGCCTCACACCGGCAGTGCAATCGAATATTTCACCTGGCTCAGCGCAAAGCTCGACTCGATCGAGGCGATGCCGTCGAGCCGCGTGAGTTTATTTTTTAAGAACGCTTCGTAGGATGACAGGTCGGCGGCGACGACGCGCAGCAAGTAATCGCGGTTGCCGGTCATCAGATAGCATTCCAGCACCTCGTCCCATTTCGAGATCGCTTTCGCGAAGCGGTTGAGGTCTTCCTCCTTCTGCCGCGCCAGTTTGATCGATATGAATACGCTGACGTGCAGGCCGAGGGATTTCTGGTCGACGGTGGCGATGTAGCGCGTGATGACGCCGCGTTGTTCCAGGAGTTTGACCCGGCGGTGGCACGGCGAGACCGAGAGACCGACCTTGTCGGCGAGTTCCTGCATGGTGGTGCGGCCGTCGGACTGCAGTTGGGCGAGGATCTTGCGGTCGATGGCGTCGAGGGCGTGCATTGGGATAAACTCTGTGTCGTGGATGCCAGATTGGGATTTTATCCCAATATTGGCAGGAATGTCGCGGAAATTTGAGATTTTTGACGACGGCCAAAGGGTTAAGATTTCCGAATATTTCATTGTGCCGGGAGCCCCGCCATGCCGATCGAGCCCGCACGCCTCGAAGTGTTGTCCGCACTGGCCCGCAAGGTGCTGTGGCTGTCGTCGTGGACCATCCATCACGCCAATCACATCAGGCCCAATGCCGACGGGCTGAAGGTCGGCGGCCATCAGGCCTCGTCGGCCTCGCTCGCCAACATCATGTCGGCGCTCTATTTCTCGGTGCTGAAGCCGGAGGACCGCGTCGCGGTGAAGCCGCATGCCAGCCCCGTGTTCCACGCCGTCCAGTATCTGTTCGGGCACCAGACCCGCGAGAAGCTGGAGAACTTCCGCGGGTTCAAGGGCGCGCAGTCCTATCCGTCGCGCACCAAGGACGTCGATGATGTCGATTTTTCCACCGGCTCGGTCGGCCTCGGCGTGGCGCAGACGCTGTTCTCGTCGCTGGTGCAGGACTACGTCAAGGCGCATGGCTGGATGAAGGACCGCCCGGAGGGGCGGATGATCGCCCTGGTCGGCGACGCCGAGATGGACGAGGGCAATATCTTCGAGGCGCTGCTGGAGGGCTGGAAGCACGGCCTGCGCAACACCTGGTGGGTGGTCGATTACAACAGGCAGAGCCTCGACGCCGTGGTGCGCGAGGGGCTGTGGGAGAAGTTCGAATCCATGTTCCGCAATTTCGGCTGGGACGTGGTAATCGTGAAATACGGCCGCTTGATGCAGGCGGCGTTCGCCGAGCCCGGCGGCGAAGCCCTGAAGCGCTGGATCGATGCCTGCCCGAACGCGATGTATGCGGCGCTGTGCTTCCAGGGCGGCGCGGCATTTCGAAAACATCTCGACGACGAGATCGGCGACCAGGGTGCGGTGTCGCAACTGATCGGGCGGCGCAGCGACGACGAGTTGCTGGCGCTGATGTCCAATCTCGGCGGCCACGACATGGCCAGCATGATCGAGGCGTTCGAATCGATCGACCATGACCGCCCGGTCTGCTTCATCGCCTACACTATCAAGGGCGTCGGGTTGCCGTTCCAGGGCCACAAGGACAACCACGCCGGCCTGATGACACCAACCCAGATGGAGAAGTGGCGCGGCGCTCAGAACATCCGGTCAGGCCACGAATGGGAGAAATTCGAGGGCCTCGCGCAGGATCCGGCGGTGCTGCAGGCGTTTCTGGCCGATGCGCCGTTCAACCGCGACGGCCGCCGGCGCTTGACCGCCCCCGTGATCGAGGTGCCCGAGCGGCTGTCCTTCAAGCCGTCGCCCCAGATGTCGACGCAGCAGGGTTTTGGGCTGGTGCTCAACGAACTGGCGCGCGGCGACAGCGAGTTGGCCGCGCGCATCGTCACCGCGTCGCCCGACGTCACGGTCTCGACCAATCTCGGCGCCTGGGTCAACCGGCGCGGCCTGTTCGCGCGCGCCGAGAAGGCCGATCTGTTCCGCAGCGAGAAGATTCCGTCGACGTTCAACTGGGACTTTTCGCCGAAGGGGCAGCACATCGAGCTTGGCATCGCCGAGATGAACCTGTTCATCCTGATGTCGGCGCTGGGGCTGTCGCATGCCATCAACGGCGAACGGCTGCTGCCGGTCGCCACGCTGTACGATCCCTTCATCCAGCGCGGGCTCGATGCGCTGAACTATGCCTGCTATCAGGACGCGCGCTTCATGGTGGCGGCGACGCCGTCGGGCATCACGCTGGCGCCCGAAGGCGGCGCGCACCAGTCGATCGCGACGCCGCTGATCGGCATGGCGCAGGATGGCCTCGCCTCGTTCGAACCGGTCTTCGTCGATGAACTCTCCGTGATCATGGGCTGGGGATTTGAGCACATGCAGCGCGAGGGGGCGGGCGAGGGCGGTTCGGTCTATTTGCGGCTGTCGACCCGCACCATCGACCAGCCGCAGCGCATCATGACGCCGGAGCTGCAGCGCGGCATCGCCGATGGCGCCTATTGGCTGCGCAAGCCCGGCGAGAATTGTGAGGCGGTGGTCGCCTATACCGGCGCGGTGGCGCCGGAGGCGATCGAGGCGGTCGGCCTGATCGGCGAGAGCCGCAGGGATGTCGGCCTGCTCGCGATCACTTCGGCCGATCGGCTGCATGCCGGCTGGACCTCGGCCCGAAAATTGCGCCGCGACCGCCGCGGCGTGCAACACCTCAGCCATATCGAAAAGCTGCTCGCCCCGCTGCCGCGCGACTGCGGCATCGTCACCGTCATCGACGGCCACCCGGCCACGCTCGGCTGGCTCGGCAGCGTCCGCGGCCACCGCGTCGAAGCGCTCGGCGTCGAGCACTTTGGGCAGACCGGCAGCATCGGCGACCTCTATCGCCACCACGGCATCGACGCCAACGCCATCATCGATGCGGCGGAGAGCCTGACGGCGGGAGCCCCGGTGCGGCACAGGAAGATGGCGGTGTGATCTCTTCACCCTCCCCTGAAGGGGGAGGGTCGATCGCATAGCGATCGGGGTGGGGTGAAGGTCCCTCGTTTCGAACAGTGCTCGAGTTGAGAGACCTTCACCCCACCCCGTCTCACATTTCGCTGCGCTTCATGTGAGCCGACCCTCCCCCTCCAGGGGAGGGTAAGCAAGTATGCCCCGTCTTGCTTCCATCAGGTCCGTCTTGCTTCCATCACAAGCCTCACCCTATATTCCGCGCCTGCCGCAAAGCGGCGTCCCGCATATGGCGGGTTCAATTCCCCCGGCTTTCGTGCAAGGGTGCCTGCCGAACGCTCCGTTCCCCTCCATTTGCTTCGAAATCAAGAGGTTTCCGATGGTCAACCGCATGCAATTCTACATCGATGGCGCCTGGGTCGATCCCGTCGTCAAGAAATCCACCCCGGTCGTCAATCCGGCGACCGAAGAGGCGATGTATGAGGTTGCGCTGGGATCCAAGGCCGACGTCGACAAGGCGGTCGCCGCCGCCAGGCGCGCCTTCGAGACCTATTCGCAGACCAGCCGCGAGGAGCGTGTCGCGCTGCTCACCAGGGTCATGGAAGTCTACAAGACCCGCATGAAGGACATCGGCGCCGCCGTGTCCGACGAGATGGGCGCCCCGCTGCCGATGGCGGAGAAGCTGCAGGCCGGCGCCGGCCTCGGCCATATCGCCTCCACCCTGGAAGTGCTCAAGA
>JAUXWH010000179.1 GCA_030681365.1 Bradyrhizobium sp. | reverse complement strand
GCTGCAGCCGATCGACCTCGCTTTGGGTGAAATACTGGTAGCTGCCGCGAATTTGCTCGGGCATGTCGACATACTGGATATTCGCGGATGTGCCGAGCGCGGCATAGGCCGACAGAATCAGATCCCTGAAGCTGCGCGCGGTGCCGGTTCCGACGTTGAAGATGCCGCTGACCGAGGGCGTCGCCATCAGCCACATCATCACCCGCACCACGTCGTCGATATAGATGAATCGCGCCGCTGATCGCCGTCGGCGATGTCGTCGCGGTGCGACTTGAACAGCTGCACCGCGCGGCCGGCCTTGATGTCGTCGAAGCGCCGCGCCAGCACGCTCATCATCGTGCCCTTGTGATATTCGTTGGGGCCGAACACGTTGAAGAACTTCAGGCCGACCCATTGCGGCGGCAACCGCTCGCCATTGGCCGCGCGCTCGGCGACCGCCATGTCGAACAGATGTTTGCTCCAGCCGTACAAATTCATCGGTCGCAGCGTCTTCAGCGCCGGTATCGACGGATCGTCGGCAAATCCCTGGGCGCCGTCGCCATACGTCGCCGCCGACGAGGCGTAGATCAACGGGGTCGAATTGGCCGTGCACCAGTCCAGCAGCCGCATCGACAGCCGGAAATTGGTTTCGATGACGAGATCGCCGTCGGTGGCCGTGGTCTCGGAAATCGCGCCGAGATGGAAGACGGCATCGAGACGGCGGCCCTTGAGCCACTCCGGAAGGTCGGCCGGCGGCACGAAGTCCGCGAGCTGGCGCTTGGCCAAATTGCGCCATTTGCCGTCATGGCCGAGCACATCGCAAACCGCGATATCGGCGCGGCCGGCGTCATTCAACGCGGCCACGACGTTCGATCCGATAAAGCCGGCGCCTCCGGTTACCAGCAGCATGCCGTCCCCTGCCCCTTGATGTGGGATGCCAGCTTTGCCCCAGTCCTGCCCGGCAGGCAACTTGGGGCCTCCCGGTGACTTTACCTCGCCTGGAGGAGCCGTTACCGACAGGATCGAAATATAGCTCCTGCCGACACCCAAAGTATGAATATAAATTCAACATATCAGACGACGATCGAGGACCCTGACGATGTCAGGCCGATCCTGATCGTCCCCTATATGTGGATTGGTGATTTCGTACGCGGCCATTCCGTGGTGCGGGTGCTGAAGCAGCGGTGGCCGAACCGGCCGGTGGACCTGCTGGTCACCTCGCTGTGCGCCCCGCTGGTCGATTATATGCCCGGCGTCCGCTCCGGGGTGCTCTGGGACCTGCCGCGCAGCAGGCTGGCGGTAGCCAAGCAATGGGAGCTGGCCGAGGCGCTGCGAGCGCGGGGATACAGTACCGCGCTGGTCATGCCCCGCACCTGGAAGTCGGCGATCGCGCCCGCGCTGGCCGGTATCCCGGAACGGGTGGGCTTTGTCGGTGAAGTCAGGTTCGGACTGATCAACCACTGGCGTTGGGGCGAGAAGGCGCTGCCCCGCTTCATCGATAAGAACGCGATGCTGGCGCTGCCCGACGGCACGCCGCTGCCCGACCGGGAATGGCCGGTGCCGCAGCTTCAGGTTCCCGCCGACGAAGTGCGCCGATGGCGGCAGGCGAACGGCCTGGGAAGCGGTCTCGCCATCGCGCTGGCGCCGGGCTCGGTAGGCGCCTCCAAGCGCTGGACGTATTATGCGGAGGCGGCCCGGCTGCTGGCCGAACGCGGCCTCGATGTCTGGGTGGTCGGCGGCCCCGGCGAAAAGGCGCTGGCGGAGGAGATCGTGGCCGCCGGTGGCCCCCGCGTCCGCGACCTCACCGGCACTGACCTGCGCAACGGCATCCTGGCGATGGCCGCGGCCAGCGTTGCGATTTCGAACGATTCCGGCCTGATGCACATCGCGGCGGCGATCGGAACGCCCACCATGGGCATTTTCGGCCCCACCAGCCCCTATCTCTGGGCGCCGCTGAACGGCCTCGCCGCGACCGTGCAGACCAGCACCGTGTTGCCGTGCCAGCCCTGTCAACGGGTGGTCTGCACCATGAACGACCACCGCTGCATGCGCGACATTTCCGCTTCCGACGTGGTCGGGATCGCCGAGCGCGTGCTGGCCGAGGCGGCGCGGCCATGAGCAAGATCGATCCAGCCGATTCCACACCGAGGCCCGCCGCGTTCCTCGACCGCGACGGCGTCGTCAACCACGACGACGGCTACATGGGTACGCAGGAGCGAATCCGCTGGATGCCGAACGCGGCCAGGGCAATCCGCCGGCTCAACGACGCCGGATATTTCGTATTCTTCTTCACCAACCAATCCGGCGTGGCCCGCGGCTTCTTTACCGAGGACGACGTCGGCAAGCTGCACGACTGGATGCTCGAAGAACTGGCGGCGCAAGGCGCACGCGTCGACGACGTCAGGTATTGCCCGCATCATCCGGCAGGCTCGGTCGAAGGCTATCTCGAAGACCACCCCTGGCGCAAACCCGCGCCCGGCATGATCCACGACCTGATGGCGCACTGGCCGGTGCGTCACCAGGGCAGTTTCGTCATTGGCGACCGCGCCAGCGATATCGAGGCGGCGCAGGCAGCGGGGTTGCCGGGGTTCCTGTTCGCGGGCGGCGACCTCGATGCGTTCGTGGCGGATATTCTATCGCAGAGATTGTCGTCATCCTGATACCGCAGCCGACATCCTTTCAGGCATGAAAATAATAACATTTTCAGATAGTTGGCTACTGTAATGGGGTTGTTTTCGCGGATTTTTGGTTGTGACCGTTCGAGACGCCCGGCGAATGGCTCAGACCAGCCTGCGGTAAACCTCGGCGATCCCGTTGGCCTCGGCATCGAGGCTGAATTTCTCCAGCACCCGCGCGCGGCCCCGTTTGCCCATGTCGGCGGCGGAAGCGGGATCGCGCATCAGCGGCTCCAGCGCAGCCACCAGCGCATCGACATCCCCGGTCGGCGTCAGCACGCCGGTGACGCCGTCCTCGACCACGAGTTCGGCCGCGCCCGCGCGCGACGCCACCAGCGCCGCGCCTGATGACATCGCCTCGATCAGGGTCAGCCCAAACCCTTCGTTGCGCGAGGTGAAGGCGTAGATCGTCAGCCGCTGGTACCAGCGCGGCACGTCCTCGATATCCAGTTCGCCTGTGATGACGATGCGCGATTGCAGACCGGCCGCGTCGATCCGTTTGCGCAAGTCGGCCGCGAACGCCGTCTGCTCCGGCGTGATGGCGCCGATCATCACCGCGGTGAAATCGTGATAGCGCGGCAACAGGCGGCACATCGCATCCACGAACACGTCGCTGCCCTTTTGCGCGCGCACCCGCCCGAAGCAGCCGATGGCGTAGCGGCCGGGCAATCCGGCTTCGGCGAACGCCGCCGCGCGATCCGCAGGCGGCGCGTAGGTGTCGGTATCGACGCCATGCATGACGACGTTGGCTTCGCGCTTGAGAAAGGATTTCGATATCTCGCTTGTGGCGATGATCGCGTCCATCCGCCGGATCAGCCAGCGGGTGATCCAGCTGTGATGCCGCTGCGCCGCCGAGGTGAATACCAGCTTCAGCGGCCAGCCCAGCGCGCGCAGCAGCAGGCCCGCGATCATCTCGTTGTTGCGGCGCGCATGCCAGATCAGCGGGGTGCGGCGACGCCAGCATTTCAGGAGATCCGCAAGCCCGATCCGCGCAATGCCGTCGGGCGCATCGGAACCGAACCAGCCCGCGCGAAACAGTTTCGCCAGCTTCGGCGCCACCATGCGATTGGTCGCGGTAACGCCGGAATAGCGCCTGTGCAGATTCGGCACGATCAGTTGCAGATTGCCTGAGGAAATGTTCTCGATCGGCACGTCGGGCTCCGTTTCGTGCATTTCCTATACGCAACATTAATCATAGTGACCAGTTCGCCTGCGCCGAAACCCACTCTTCACCGCGTCCCGGCTAGCATCGACCCGGTAGATCGCAAGATGGGTGAACTCATGACTGTGCTTGTCACCGGCGGCGCCGGCTATATCGGAAGTCACACGGTTCATGCGCTGGTGGAAGCCGGCGAAAGCGTCGTTGTGGTCGATAATCTGTCGACCGGATTTTCCGCCTTCGTGCCCGAAGGCGTGCCGCTGTTCATCGGTGACGCCGGCGACGAGAACCTGGTCGAGGGCGTGATCGCGGCGCACGGCGTCAAGAGCATCGTTCATTT
>JAUXWH010000178.1 GCA_030681365.1 Bradyrhizobium sp. | reverse complement strand
GCACGGGTTCGGCCGGCGCACTGTTGTTGGCCGCCTTCAACAAACGCCTCAACATGAAGATGCTCAGGGAAGTGATCGAAAGCACGGCGCTCACCAACGCGCTGGTGTTCTTCATCATCGTCGGCGCGACTCTCGTCTCCTTCGAGATCCGCGCCCTGGGCGGCGACGATCTGGTGGTTGAAATCCTCCAGAACCTCGGCCTCGTCACTGGCTGGGAGATCATGATCTTCGTGATGGTGCTGGTGTTCCTGATGGGGTTCTTCTTCGACTGGCTCGAAATCTGCCTGAACGTCCTGCCGATCTTCGCGCCGATCCTGCAGAAGCTGAGCTTCGAGCCGCATCTGGCGACCAACAGGGACTTCATGCTGTGGTTCACCATCCTGATAGCGGTGAACCTGCAGTCGGCGTTTCTCACCCCGCCGTTCGGCTTTGCCCTGTTCTACATGAAGGGCACCGTGCCGAAGTCGGTGAACATGGGGCACATCTATCGCGGAATTATTCCCTTCGTGGCGCTGCAACTGTTCGCAGTGGTGTTGTGCCTGATCTTTCCGGAAATCGTGCTCTGGTTGCCCCGACGCTTCGGATTCCTCGACTGAGCGGCAAGACCGCCCGGTCGGGGAACGAAATTGCGTGAACGCATCGTCGCCGCAATCCGGCTGTTGCTGGATGGATGCCACGAGCGTCCGGCGCGCCGCGGCTGGATCGCTTCAGTCGCTGAAACCGCGGCGGGCGGTTTCCCACGCAGTTGCATCTCGTTTCCGCAACCGTCCCGAGGCGTCGTTTCGGCCATGGCCGCCTGCGCAGACTGGGGATTGACTGGCCGGCGCCGGTAATGGCTCAACACGGCCTGCCAACAATTAATATCCAGGGAGAGGTGCATGTCGGAGAAGGTCGCGGTCATCGGGATGGGCCAGATGGGATCGGGGATGGCGGGACGCCTCAAGGAGTCCGGTCTCGACGTCGTCGGTTATGATGTCATCGCCGACCAGCGCGCCCGCCTGGCCAGGGACGGCTTTCAGATGGCATCCAGTATCGCCGAAGCGCTCGCCGGCCGGGCGTTGGTGCTGACCAGCCTGCCCGATCCGAAGGCCGTGACGGAAGCATGGCTTGGCGCCGACGGAATCGTAGCCCACGCCGCCAGGGGTACGCTGTGCATCGAACTCAGCACCATCGACCCGCAGACGATGCGGCAGGTCGCCGCGGCTGCCACCTCGCGTGGGCTGGCGGTGGTGGATTGTCCGGTCAGCGGCAGCCCCAACGAGGCGCGCAGCGGCAAATTGATCCTGATCGCCGGCGGCGAGATGGCGGACGTGACCCGCGCCGAACCCGTGCTCAAGCTGCTCGGCAACGACTGGAAATACACCGGCGGCGTCGGAACGGCGAAAGTCGTCAAGATCGTCAACAACATGATGTCGATGGGCAACGTGCTGGTGGCGGCCGAAGCGTTCGCGCTCGGCGTTGCCGCCGGCGTGGAGCCGGACAAGCTCTACGACGTGTTGTCGGTGAGCGGCGGCCGCTCGCATCACTTCACCAAGCGCTTCCCGAACGCGATCAAGGGCGATTTCTCGCCGGGATTCAAGATGGAGCTCGGCGAGAAGGACCTGGCACTCGCGGTCGAACTCGGACGGACTACCCGAATGCCGACACCCTCGGCTTCCGCGACGCGCGAGCTCTATGCGCTGGCGCTGGCCGAAGGATTTCGCGGCCAGGACATCGTCTCGCTGCTGGCGATGTATCAAAATTGGGCCGAGCCGGCGCAATCCAGAGGGAAAAAATGAAAGCCGTTGTGGTCGAGAGCTACGATTCCATCGACAACATCCGGCTGAACGACGTCCCCCTGCCGGAAGTGTCGGCCGGTCAGGTTCGTGTCAGGATTCAGGCTGCGAGCGTCGGCTTCGTCGACGGCCTGAAGGTGCAGGGGTTGTATCAGACCAGGGATCCCCTTCCCTTTACGCCCGGAACGGAATTCGCAGGGATCGTCGATGCGGCGGCGGCCGACATCACGGGGCTTGCGCCGGGTACGCCTGTCATGGGCATGGCGCGTTCGGGCGGGCTGGCGGAATACATCACCGTGCCGGCGGCGGCGCTGGAGCCGATGCCTGATGGCATCGCGCCCGAGGTTGCGGCTTCGTTCCGCGCCAATTACCTCACCTCGCTCTACGCACTGAGCGAGCGCGCCGCGTTGCGCGCGGGCGAATATCTGCTGGTGTTGGGCGCGGCGGGCGGCGTCGGAATCGCCGCGGTTCAACTTGGCAAGCTGCTGGGCGCCCGCGTCATCGCCGCCGCCTCGACCGAGGAGAAGCGAAATTTCGCCATTCGCTTTGGCGCGGACGCGACGGTGGATTATACCCAGGCCGACTGGCGCGACAGGCTCAAGGAACTCACCGATGGCCATGGCGCCGACGTGATCTTCGATCCCGTGGGCGGCGAGGTCTCGCTGCAGGCATTCCGCTCGATCGCCTGGAACGGGCGACATCTGGTGGTCGGCTTTGCCGCCGGCAGCATCCCTGCCCTGCCGTTCAACCTGCCGCTGTTGAAAGGCGGCGCGCTGCTGGGCGTCGACCTCGCTCAGATTCCCCGCCGCGAGCCGGAGGCGTACCGGCGCGTGATGGCGCAATTGTTTACCTGGCTCAGGGACAAGAAGCTGCAGCCGGTGGTCGGCAAGGTATTCGCATTCGAGGATTTTCGCGATGCGTTCCGGACCATGCAGAACCGCACGGCGCTGGGGAAAATGGTCGTCAGGATCGGGTAGCGCCTGAAAAGAACGTGGGGGCTTGCGAATGCGCCCGCATCAACAAGACTGTCGTCGCCCGGCGAAGACCGGGCGATCCAGTACGCCGCGGCTTCTCGGTTCTATCGCTGATTTCTCTGGAATACTGGGTCGCCCGGTCAAGCCGGGCGATGACAGTGGTGTTTGCGCGAGCCTCCATCAACGTCTTTGCGAGCGCAGCGAAGCAATCCATTCTTTCTTTGCTTTGTGACATGGATTGCTTCGCTGTGCTCGCAATGACGCGGATACATTTCGGTCCATTCTCAAACACCAAACGCACGTCCGCATTCTCGCGGCGGGATGCGCCCGAGGTTTGCATATCGTGTTCCTTCAACAGGAGGGAGCAGGGAATGAAATTCTACCCAACGGGTTGCTTAGTCGCGTCGGGTCAGCGTCCGCGACCATCCAACAACGTCATTGCGACGAAGCGAAGCAATCCATCTTACAACGGACCCGATTGTAAGATGGATTGCTTCGTCGCATCCGCCTTCGCCCGAAGGCGGCTTCGGCGGACAAGAGTTCCTCGCAATGACGTTGATAGAGCAATTGCCCGCCTCACAAAAGGCTCTGCGGATTGGCTAACGCGCCGCTTCAAATCCCGCGAGGGCGGCCGTCAGATTGGTGCCGAGAATATCCGACAGATATCCGCCTTCCTGAACGAATACCGTGGGAAGCCCCAATCGCGCAATCGCCGCGCCGATGCGGTGGAATCCGTCAGTGGTCACGGCGAACCCGGCGAGAGGGTCATGCTCCGACGCGTCGAGACCGAGTGCCACGACCAGGGCGCCCGGCGCAAAGGCGCGGATCGTCTTCTCCGCTGCGCCGAGCGCCTGCACGTAGTCGTCGTCGCCGGTGCCGATCGGCAAGGGAATGTTGAGATTGGTGCCAATCCCCTGCCCCGCGCCGCGCTCATGGGCAAAGCCCCAGACGTACGGGTAATAGCATGCCGGATCGGCATGGATCGAAACCGTGAGAACGTCCGGTCGTTCGTAGAAAATGCCCTGCGTGCCGTTGCCGTGATGCACGTCGACGTCGAGGATTGCGACACGCTCGTGCTTCAGCCGCAGATGCGCCGCCGCGACTGCGCTGTTGTTGAGAAAACAGAAGCCGCCTGCGAGATCGCGATAGGCGTGATGACCGGGTGGGCGGCAGAGCGCGTAAGCCGCGTCCTCGCCGTCCAGCACCAGTTGAGCCGCCGTCGTCGCGACGTCAGTGGCCGCGCAAACCCCGGCCCAGGTGCCGGGGCCGATCGGGCAGGACGTATCGACGGTGTGCCAGCCGAGGCGACCGACGATATGGGTCGGATACGTCGCGGCATTGCGGACCGGATGCATGTTGGCGATCATCTCGGAGCCTGAATCCCCGAGTGCCGCCCAGGCGTCCCATGCCTCGGCGAGAAAACCGAGATATTCGGGACTATGCACCCGGGCCCGCGGCCCCTGCCCGAACACAACAGGATCGACCAGATCGTGCTTGCCGGCCCTGAGCCCCGTCAGCAGCCGGTCGGCGCGTTCGGGCTGCTCGGTGGTTCGCCTGACGACGCCTCGAACCAGAAAGAATTGCGGATCATGACTTCGATGCAGTTCGGTATAGACGGCCTTCACGCGGATGCTCCCGTGGCTGAAACCAGAATCCCTGCGCACTTGCCAGCGTCGCACTGTCTGGCTTCAGAGTCAGCCCCCCGGAATCAACCGAAACGATGATCGTATCTTGTCAGGCCGAGTTCAGCCGCATCGATGTCGGGCTTGCGGCCCGACAGCAGATCCGCGAGCACCCGTCCCGAGCCGCACGCCATGGTCCAGCCCAAGGTGCCGTGACCGGTATTGAGATGAAGGTTGGCATAGCGCGTCGCACCGATGACAGGCGGACCGTCTGGAGTCATCGGCCGCAACCCGCTCCAGAAGGTGGCATCGGCGAGGTTGCCGGCACGCGGGAACAGATCGGTAAGCGAATGGTCGAGCGTCGCCCGTCGCGCCGGATGCAGCGTGTCGGAATAGCCGGAAACTTCGGCGGTGCCGCCGACGCGGATGCGTTTCCCGAGCCGTGTGATCGCTACCTTGTAGCTTTCATCCATCACCGTCGATACCGGCGCCGCATCGGCATCGGCAATCGGCACAGTGATCGAATAGCCCTTGATCGGAAACACCGGGATCGAAATGCCGAGCGGCCTGAGCAGGCGCGGCGACCAGCTGCCGAGCGCCATTACATAGGCATCGGCTCGCAACACGCCCTCACTGGTGGTTACACCGGTGATCCCCGAGCCGTCCGCTATCAACCTCTCGATCGTGGTCCCGAGCTGGAACTGGACGCCGAGCTTCTCGGCGTGAACGGCGAGCGCCTGCGTGAACATATGGCAGTCGCCGGTCTCGTCTTGCGGCAGCCGCAGGCCGCCGACGATTTCGGGCTTCGCGGCGGCAAGCCCTGGCTCCGCCCCGATACAGCCGGCGCGATCGAGCAGCTCGAACGGCACGCCATACTGCTGCAGCACGGCGATATCGCTGGCCGTGCCATCGAGCTGGGCCTGGTTACGGAACAGCTGAAGCGTGCCCTGGCTGCGCTCGTCATATTTGATCGCGATTTCCGTGCGTAGCGCGCGCAGGCAATCGCGGCTGTATTCGGCGATCGGGATCATGCGGCTCTTGTTCACCGCATAGCGCGCCGATGTGCAGTTGCGCAGCAGCTTGAGCAACCACAGCCACATGGTCGGATCGAGCTTCGGCCGGATCACCAGCGGACCATGCTTCATCAGCAGCCACTTGATCGCCTTGACCGGCACGCCCGGCCCGGCCCACGGCGACGCATAGCCCGGCGACACCTCGCCGGCGTTGGCGAAGCTGGTCTCAAGCCCGGGCTCCGCCTGGCGGTCGACCACGGTGACCTCGTGCCCGGCCTTGGCGAGATAATAGGCCGATGTCACACCGATGACGCCGCCGCCCAGAACCAGAACTTTCACGATCGTCTATGCTCCTGCGGCAGTCGCCGTTCCATCGCTACGAAATGCCCGCTGCGGTCAAGAGCTTTGCAAACTTCAGGCCATGCGCTTCAATGCGTCACCCATGATCGCCGCGATGTCGTCGATGTGGCTGCGTTCGACGATCAGCGGTGGCGACAGCGCCAGGGAGTCGCCGGAGTTGCGCAGCACGAGGCCGCGGTTGAAGCAATCGACCATGACGTCGTAGCCGCGCGCTCCCACGGCATCCGGCCGCGACGACAGTTCGACACCCGCAACCAGACCGATGGCGCGCACGTCGATCACGTTGGGCAGTCCGCGCAGCGAGTGCATGGCGTCCTGCCAGTACTCGGTGAGCTCGGCGCCGCGCGTGAGCAGCCCCTCTTTCCGGTAAATTTCCAGCGTCGCGAGGCCGGCAGCGCAGGCCACCGGATGCGCGGAATAGGTATAGCCGTGGAACAGCTCGATCTGGCTGGCCGGTCCGGTCATCAGCGCATCGTGGACCTTGCGGCTCGCAAACACCGCGCCCAGCGGAACCGAGCCATTGGTGATTCCCTTGGCTGAAGTGATGAGATCGGGCGTGACGCCGAAATAATTGGTGGCGAAGGGTGCACCGAGACGGCCGAACCCGGTGATCACCTCATCGAAGATCAGGAGAATGCCGTGCTTGTCGCACTGCGCGCGCAGACGCTGCAGATAACCTTGCGGTGGGATCAGCACGCCGGTCGAGCCGGCGACCGGCTCGATGATGACCGCGGCGATGGTTTCAGCGCCGTGCAGCGCGACCAGGCGCTCGACGTCGTCGGCGAGTTCGGCGCCGTGGACGGGCTGGCCCCTGGAGAAGGCATTGCGGGCGAGGTCATGGGTGTGGCTGATATGATCGACGCCCGGAAGATGCGTCGCGAAGGCCCTGCGGTTGTTGACCATGCCGCCGACCGACATGCCGCCGAAACCGACGCCATGGTAGCCGCGCTCGCGCCCGATGAAACGCGTCCGCGTCGCCTGCCCGGCCGCGCGATGATAGGCCAATGCGATCTTGAGCGCGGTATCGACCGACTCGGAGCCGGAATTGGTGAAGAAGATGCGGTCCATCCCGGCGGGCGCGATTGCCGCCAGCTTCTCGGCGAAATCGAAGGCGATGGGATGGCCGATCTGGAATGACGGGGCATAGTCCAGCGTCATGAGCTGGCGCTGCACCGCATCGGCGATCTCGCGCCGGCCGTGGCCGGCGTTGACGCACCACAGTCCCGCCGATCCGTCGATCACCTTGCGGCCATCGACCGTCGTGTAGTGCATGCCCTCGGCGGAGGCGATCAGGCGGGGCTCGGCCTTGAACTGCCGGTTTGCCGTAAACGGCATCCAGAACGCGTCGAGGCTTGCGGTGTTTGGGATCTGATGAATGGTCACTGGCGACTCCCTCTGCGGCTGGCGGCATCGACACATGTTCAAGAAAATGCAGCAAGGCCTTTTCTTGCTTCACCCAAGTTATTGATTTTATTGTCTTCTGAAGGTAATATTCAATCGATCCGCAACACCCACAACAGCACAGCAGCAGCGATTGGGGCGACGATGAGCATCGATGTCGGCGAACGGCTCCGTTTCGTCCGCAGCCGCAACAAATTATCGCAGCGCGAGCTGGCCAAGCGTTCCGGCGTGACCAACTCGACGATCTCGCTGATCGAAGCCAACCAGATGAATCCCTCGGTCGGCGCGCTCAAGCGCATTCTCGATGGCATCCCGATGGGAATGGCGGAGTTCTTCGCCCTCGAGCCCGACCGGCCGCGCAAGGCGTTCTACCGTTCCGACGAATTGAGCGAGATCGGCAAGGGGCAGATCTCCTATCGCCAGGTCGGCGACAACCTGTTCGGCCGCGCGCTCCAGATCCTGAAGGAGCGTTACGAACCGGGTGGCGACACCGGTCGCATCCCGCTGGTTCACGACGGCGAGGAAGGCGGCATCATCCTCAGCGGCCGGCTCGAGGTGACCGTGGACAGCGAACGCCGCATCCTCGGACCCGGCGACGCCTATTATTTCGAAAGCCGCCGGCCGCATCGGTTCCGCTGCGTCGGCGCCAAACCCTGCGAACTGATCAGCGCCTGCACGCCCCCGACGTTTTAAGAGCGGTCGGAGCCGTAGGGTGGGCAAAGCGAAGCGTGCCCACCATCTTGCTTCCGGTTATTATGTTGGTTGGTGGGCACGGCGCAAGCGCGCCTTTGCCCACCCTACGCCCCTACGCATACAGTCCCGCGACGATCGGCATACGCGCGGCGCGGATCGCGGGAAACAACCCGCCGACCAATCCGACGACCAGCGCCAGCGCGACGCCCTCGGCGATCAGCCATCCCGACAGCTTGAAGTCGAACACCACCTGCGTGAAGTTACCGCCCAGCGTCGAGGCCGTGACGCCATCGAAGATCAGATAGGTCGCGGCGGCGCCGAGCAGCCCGCCGATCGCCGCCAGCGACAGCGATTCCGCCAGCGTTCCGACAAAGGCCGGAAAACCGCCGAACCCGATCGCCCGCAGCGTTGCGATTTCCGTCGCGCGCGCCGCCACCGACGAATACATGGTGTTGAGCGCACCGGCGAGCGCGCCGAGCGCCATCGCGATCGCCAGCGGCCAGCCCAGCTTCTGGATCAGGTCGGAGGTCTGTGATGCCTGTTCGGCGAAGTAGGCGGCTTCCGATTTGACGTCGAGCTTCAGCCGCGGATCGTTGTCGTTGTAGCTCTTGAGCTCGCTCAGCGCCGCCGGCGCGGTGAGACGCGCGCGTACGGTCTGCACGATGTTGTTGCGGTTGAAGAGGCTTTGCACCACCGGCAGGTCCGCCCAGATCTCGGATTCGAACACACTCCCACCGGCGTCGAACACGCCGACCACGGTCCAGCGCGTGGTGCCGAACGAGACCGTATTGCCGAGGTCGAAACCTTCGAATTCCCGCAGCAGCGCCTTGCCGACCACGATCTCGTTGCTGCCGCGGCCGAACATGCGGCCGGAAGTGACGGCAACGCCCTTGCGCAGCGTCGCGCCCTGCTCGCCGATACCGCGCAGCGGCAGGTTGGCTTTTGTCTTCGTGGAACGCTTGAGGCCGTCGACCACGAGGTAGAGTTCCGGCGAGATCAGCGGCTTGCCGTCGCTGCCTCGCGCGATGCCGGGTCCATCTTCGATCAGTCGCACCTGATCGCGGGATACCGTGCTGTTGATTTCCGCCTGCGAGCCCGCCCGAAGCACAATGGCGATGTCATCGGCGCCCGCCCCCGCAATGGTGCGCTGGAATCCGTTGGCCATCGCGAGAAATGCGAGCAGCACGATGACCACCAGCGCGACTGCGATTACCGTCGACAGCGACAGCCAGCGCCGCTGCCCCATGCTCCTGAGATTGATCGAGGTGACCGCGATGACCTGCAGCAAAAGCGAACGCATAATTATCCCCGTCCGAGCGCGGTTGCGATTTTGAGCCGCATGGCATTGAGAGCCGGGACGATCCCGGTGATCAGGCCGAGCGCGATCATCAGCGCGATCCCCTGCAACGCGATAACCGGCGATACGGAGAAAGCCGGCGCGATGCTGGCCAGGCTGGCGCGCAAGGCAATGGTGATCAGCGCAGCGATCGCCAGCCCCGGCAGACCGCCGAGCAGCGCCAGCAGCACCGATTCGCCCAACACCAATCGCAAAATTCGCGGCCCCGAGAAGCCCAGCGTCTTCAGCACGCCGATCTCCTTGGTGCGCTCGCGGATCGACAGCGCCATGGTGTTGCCGACGATCATCAGGATGGTGACAAAAGCCGCGCCGACGACCAGAAACACGATCAGCGCGATATTTCCGAACTGCGCCACAAAGGCCTTGCCGAAAGCCTTTTCGGTATCGGTCGAGGTTTCGGCGGTTGAATTGGCGAACATCGCATCGATCGCTTTCGCAACACGATCGTTGTGCTCCGGTGCGTCGGTCTGCAGGATCATCCAGCCGATCGTGTCCTTGCCGAACGAGCGAGTCTCGTCGAAATAGGCGTATTGGAACAACATGAAGTTGGTGTCGACATGATCGGCCTTGCCCTTGACGATGCCGGCGATGGTGAAGTCCCAGGTATGTCCGCCGCTGCGCTGGGAGAAGATGTTGCTCGAAACCGGAATGCGGTCGCCGATTTTCCAGCCCCACTTTTTCGCCAGCGTCTCGCCGACCACGGCGCTGCCGCGATCGCGAACGAAGGCCTGAAGCTGATCCGGCGCGATATCGAGTTCGCTGCGATAGACATCGAAATAGGTCGCGGGCTCGATCGCCAGCGACATCACGAAGTTCTTCGGATCCTGGTAGTAGCCGCCGAACCAGTTGGCATGGGTGACCTGCCGCACCCCCTCGACCGCGCGCACGCGGGTGAAATAGGCGATCGGCAGCGGCTGCGTGAAGTTTATCTTGTTCACGGTGATCATGCGATCGGCGGCGGCGCGATCCGTTCCCGCGGTAAAGGCCTGATGGAATCCGGCCAGCACGCCGAAGATCATGAACGCGATCAGGATCGACACGATCATCAATATCGCGCGCAGTTTGCGGCGGAACAGGTTCTTCCGCACCAGGTCGAAGTCGTTCACGCCGCCAGCTCCTGTTCGACGAATTGGCCCTTGTCGAGATGCAGCGTCCGCTGCGCATAGCGCGCCGCCGCGGGGTCATGCGTCACCATCACGATGGTCTTGCCGAGCTCCTTGTTGAGCAGCTGCAGGATCGAGAGGATCTCGTCGGCGGAGTTACGGTCGAGGTCGCCGGTCGGTTCGTCGCACAGCAGCAGGTTCGGATCGGACACGATGGCGCGCGCGATGGCGACGCGCTGCTGCTGGCCGCCCGACATTTCGCGCGGATGGTGTTTTACGCGGTCGGCGAGACCAACGACCGACAGCGCGGTGAGGACGCGCTCCGCCCGCTCTTTCTTGCGTAAATTAGTCAGCAGCAGCGGCAGTTCCACATTCTGCGCTGCCGTCAGCATCGGCATCAGATTATAGAACTGAAAGATAAAGCCGATGTTGGCCGCGCGCCAGCTCGCCAACTGGCTCTCGGACATCCCGTCGATGCGGCTGTCGGCGATGCGGACCTCGCCCCCGTCGGCGCGATCGATTCCACCGAGCAGGTTGAGCAGGGTGGTCTTGCCGGAGCCGGACGGCCCCATCACCGCCACGAAATCGCCGCGCGGGATGACGAGGTCGAGATGATCGAAGATCGTGATCGTTTCCTTGCCCTTGACGAACCGCTTGTTCACGCCAACGAGAGCAACCATTGGATTTTCAGGCGCCACTTTTCTTCTCCTTTGGAATCCGCTCGAATTCAGTTGGTGGAAGCGGTCGCATTCGACGGCAGCGCGCCGGCGCTAGCCTCGCGCTTGAATGTCACCTTCACCGCCATATCGGGCAGAATGCGCGGGTCCTTCTCCTCGAACCGAATACGAACCTTGACGGTCGCCTTTTCGCGATTGGCGGTCGGAACGATGGCGATCACGGACGCCGGTATCGACCAGTCCGGATAGGCATCGAGCACGGCGTTGACCTGCCCGCCTGCAACGACGCGTCCGATGAACGCCTCGTTGACATCGACTTCGATCTCGATGGAATCCATATCCACGATGGTGCAGATGCCGGTCCGCGTGAAACCGCCGACCGACATCGGCGAGATCATTTCTCCGGGTTGCGCACTGCGGTCGATGACGACACCGCTGAAAGGCGCCCGAATCCTGTATTTCTCAAGTACCGAGGCGGTACGCTCGGCATCGAGCCGCGCCGTGTCGCGCGCCGACTGCGACTGGCGCAGTTGCGCGGTCAGCACGCCGACGCGGGCCTGCGCCTTGGTATGATCCGCATCCGTGGCAAAGTTCTTCTGCGCCAGCGTCTGAACCCGTGAGAGGATCCGGGTCGCATCCTGCAGGTCGGCGGTAATAGCGGCGACCGCGGCATCCGCCGCTTCGACGCGTGACCGGGCCAGCGCCAAGTCCGATTCCGCCAGCACGCTGTCGAGCCGCGCCACTACCTGTCCCTCAGCGACGGTCATGCCCTCCTCGATCAGCACTTCCACCACCTTGCCGGTGATCTCCGCGGCAACGGTCGCCTTGCGGCGGGCGACCACGTAGCCCGACGCGGCAAGCACTCCGGCATCTTTCCTGGCGGTGGCTTGCGGTGGCGGTGGCGGTGCGGAGGCCACCGGCGATCTAGCCGCATCGGATTCGACGGCGCGCGGGACCACAAGTTCCGGCACGAACAAAACGGCGGCGGCAATTGCTCCAACGACGACCATACCCGCGATCGCCGGCAGCAGCCGGCGCGAGCGGCGGCCGCTTGAGGGCGCTGCTTCACTTTCGCTTCGGTCGATCGCGAGCGACCTCAGCAATTTTGTCTTTTCGTCCGTCATTGCTTCGATGATCCCGGCAGTTCGGAGCGCTGCCCCTAAAGGGCGTTGCGTGACCGCAAGTCTCGCCCGCTCACGATATCCTTCTCACATTTCGCCGGCGTGTCGTCACACTTCCAAGACGCTCGAACTCCCGGTAATCCGACAGACGAGGCCATAAAAATCGAGCTCGGCGCTCACCGGGGCGCTTATATTTGGTCCGAAGAAATTCTGCAGGAATTTCCGGCCTAATAGGGGCGGAACCTGTTTGCTCCTCCGTCTGGCCCATACGGAACACCAGCCCGGCGCCCCCGAGGACGAGGTCGTGGCTCGGTCAATGTCACACTCCAATACCTTTCCTCCGCATATTGGTCAATATGCGGAGGGCTGGTCGAGCCATCACGTGGGTCGTCGCAGGATCTCAGATCGGATAGTGCTGCGGGCCGGTCTCGATCGTGATCCATCGCAGTTCGGTGAATTCGGCGATGCCTGCCTTGCCGCCGAAGCGGCCGTAGCCGGATGCTTTCACGCCACCGAACGGCATCTGGGCCTCGTCATGCACGGTCGGTCCGTTGACGTGACAGATGCCGGATTCGATCCGCTTTGCGACATCGAGCGCGCGCGCTATGTCTCGGCCGAACACCGAGGCCGAGAGGCCGTATTCGGTGTCGTTGGCGATCCGCACCGCTTCGTCGACGCCGCTGACGCGAACGATGGAGACCACGGGGCCGAACGATTCCTCGCCATATATGCGCATGGCCGAGGTCACATGATCGACCACCGTCGCCGACATCAGCGTGCCCTCGACCTTGCCGCCGGCGACGACGCGCGCGCCTTTCCCGATCGCATCCTGTATCAGGCCCTGGATCCGGCTGGCGGCCTCGACGCCGATCAGGGAACCGAGCGCGGTGTTGCCCTTGCGCGGATCGCCGGCCACCAGCGTTTCCGCCTTGGTCGCGAGCTTGGCGACAAAGGCGTCGGCGACCTTGTTGTCGACCACGATGCGCTCGGTCGACATGCAGATCTGACCCTGGTTCATGAAGGCCCCGAACGCCGAAGCCGCCACGGCGGCATCGAGATCGGCATCGTCGAGCACCAGCAGCGGCGCCTTGCCGCCGAGTTCGAGCAGTACGGGCTTCAGATACTTCGCAGCGGTCTGCGCGATGATATGCCCGACCCGCGTCGAGCCCGTAAAGTTGATGCGGCGCACGGCGGGATGGGAGATCAGTGCATCGATCAGCCCAGGCGCGTCTTCCAGCGCATTGGTGATGACGTTGAGGACGCCCGGCGGCAGGCCGGCTTCGCGCAGGCATTCCGCGATCAACCGGTGGGTACCGGGGCAGATTTCTGACGCCTTTAGGACGACGGTATTGCCGCAGGCCAGCGGCAGCGCGATCGCGCGCACGCCGAGGATCACGGGCGCATTCCACGGCGCGATGCTAAGCACGACACCGGCGGGCTGGCGGATCGCCATCGCGATGCATCCGGGCTTGTCGGAGGGGATCACTTCGCCGGAAATCTGCGTCGTCATGGAGGCAGCCTCGCGCAGCATGCCGGCGGCGAGATGGACGTTGAACCCGGCCCAGCCGGCGGTCGAGCCGGTTTCCGCGGCCATCAACTCGATGAATTGCGGCGTCTTGCTCGCCAGCACATCGGCTGCCTTGAGCAGGATCATGCGGCGCTGGCTCGGGCCGGTCGCCGACCACGCCGGAAACGCCGCCGCGGCGGCGTCGGCCGCGCGCTTGACGTCGGCGATCTTCGCCGCCGCCGCGCGGGTGGCGACCACTCCCGTCATCGGGTTGAGGCGTTCAAAGGTCACGCCATCGATCGCCTCGACGTCCTG
>JAUXWH010000163.1 GCA_030681365.1 Bradyrhizobium sp. | reverse complement strand
AGATCGGGCGCTCGTGATGGAGCTCGTCGAGGGCGAGGATCTCTCCACCCGCATCGCGCGTGGTGCGATCCCGCTCGATGAAGCGTTGCCGATCGCGAAACAGATCGCCGAAGCTCTCGAAGCCGCGCACGAGCAGGGGATTATCCACCGCGATCTCAAGCCCGCCAACGTCAAGGTCCGCGACGACGGCACCGTGAAGGTGCTCGACTTCGGTCTTGCCAAAGCCCTCGAGACGGCGCCGGACGCGCCCGCCTCGGGCGCCACCATCACCTCGCCCGCGATGACGCTGCGCGGCGTGATTCTTGGCACCGCCGCCTACATGTCGCCGGAGCAGGCGAAGGGCAAAGCCGTCGACAAACGCGCCGACATCTGGGCGTTTGGTTGCGTGCTGTTCGAGATGCTGAGCGGCCAGCGCGCCTTCAAGGGCGACGACATGACCGACATCATCACGTCCGTGATGCGCGATTCGCCGGACTGGACGTGCGTGCCGGCTGACCTGCCGGGCGGCGTGCGGCTCCTGCTGGATCGGTGTCTGCAAAAAGACCCGCGACAGCGCCTGCGCGACATCGGCGATGCGCGCCTGCTGCTGGAGCACGGCATCGCGGGCCCGACTGCGGGAGCGCCGGCCTCGATGCCGCGGCGCCGCCTCTTGCCGTGGGTGGCGGCGGGGTTCTTTGCCGTGCTGGCCGCGGTGCTGGCGCAGCGCGCATTCATCGCCGGCACCGCCACGGCGCCGCCTGAAGTCCGGTACGTGGTGTCGTCGCCCGTTCACGTGGCAGCGGCGAATCCAGTCCTGGCGCCCGACGGCAGTCTGCTCGTCTTCCAGGCCGACCGCCTGTACGTCCGGCGTCTGGCCGATCCCGAACCGCAGCCGCTGCCCGGGACCGAAAATGCGGAAGCGCCGTTTATCTCAGCCGACGGAAAGTGGGTCGGCTTCTACGCGGATGGCGCCATCAAGCGGGTTTCGCTCACCGGCGGCGAACCGCTCGTCGTCGCCGCGGCAGACGGGGACTCGCCCGGAGCGGCGTGGGGTCCGAACGACCAGATCCTGTTCTCGACCGGCTGGAACGGGGCCGCGCTCACGTCCGTGCCGGCGTCGGGAGGCAGCGTCACGCCGGCCAGCACGTTGGACGCGGCCGCTGCGGAACGAGGCCACTGGTGGCCGGAATTCCTGCCGGATCGGAAACACGTGCTCTTCACGATCTGGTACGCCTCCGCGGGACTCTCCGAAGCGAAGATCGGGGTGCTCGATCTCACCACCGGAAAACATCGGCCGTTGTTCCCCGGTGCGCGGGCTCGCTACGGCGCCGGCCATCTGCTCTACTACCACGCCGGGGGCTACTACCTCGTGGGCTTCGACCTGCAGTCACTGTCACAGATCGGTGAGCCGCAGCTCGTCTTGCCAGACGCGGTCGGACTAAGCGCGGGAGGCGGAAAAGAGCTTCCGGTCGCCCTCGCGGCCAACGGAACGCTCGCATACGTTCCCGGGAGTCTCCATCCGGAGGTCGAGTTCAAGTGGGTGGGGAGCAATGGCGCGATCGAGCCGACGCCCCTGCGCATGCGGCCGAGTGGCTCATCGGACTTGTCCCCGGACGCGGCGCGTGTGGCCACCAGCCGACCGCAAGGAGGCACGACGCAACTGTGGGTGTCCGACCTTGCGTCCGGCGCCGAGCAGCGGCTGTCCACGACCGGCTTGAACTTCAGTCCGATCTGGAGCCCCGATGGCAAGCGGCTCGCGTTCATATCAGTGCGTAAAGGGGATTACGACATCTACACACAGGAGATGGACGGCTCCGCGGCGCAGCTACTCGAGGGAACCGACATCGACGAAAGCCCCGTCACCTGGGTCGCGGGGCAGCTGTTGGCCAAGAAATGGCTGGCCGACGGGTCGACGTCGCTGTACGTTCACGATCCGGGGCAGCGCACGGCGCGGGTGGTGGTGGCCGGGCCCTTTCAGAAGGGGTCGGCGCGCGTCTCACCCGACGGGCGGTGGCTGGCCATTGTCGCCAACCCGTCCGGGTCATGGCAGGTCCACGTGCGGCGCGTTGATGGGACCGGCGGCATGTCACAGATGCCCGGGCCGGACGTCAGTGCTTCAGCCGAACTGCGATGGGCGCCGAAGAGCAACCGCCTTTATTTCGTCAGGCGGGGGACCCTGGTCGCGCTGACTATCGGGGAGCGCGATGGCCGCGCGTTTGCCGAGGAACAACGATCGATCGCGCAACTGCCGCCGGACGCGCAAGTCGTCGGCGTTGCGGATTCGGACCGGACGCTCGTCACGGTCCCGGTGGCGCGCCCCGAAGACAACCTTGCCGGGATCCGGGTGATCATCAGGCCGTCCATGTTCAGGTAGCTGTGGCCATCACTCAGAGCACTCGTTTCGGCGTCTACGAAATTACCGGCCGCCTCGGCGAAGGCGGAATGGGCGAGGTGTATCGCGCGCGCGATACGAAACTCGATCGCGACGTGGCGCTCAAGGTCCTGCCCGAGTCATTCGCGAGCGATCCGGACCGCCTGATGCGCTTCGAGCGCGAAGCCAAGACGCTCGCCGCGCTGAATCATCCCCACATCGCGCAGATTTACGGGTTCGAAGATCGGGCGCTCGTGATGGAGCTCGTCGAGGGCGAGGATCTCTCCACCCGCATCGCGCGTGGTGCGATCCCGCTCGA
>JAUXWH010000004.1 GCA_030681365.1 Bradyrhizobium sp. | reverse complement strand
GTCTGCGACATCCGCCACCAGCGCAATCCTTGCGATACTTCGATCCGGCGCGCAACCCGTGCAATACTGGCGCCGGCCGCGACCGCCCCGATGCCGCCGCAATCCCTCTCGCCGTCCACTTGCATGCGGTTCCACACCATCTAGGATGGCAGGGTCGGCATCGCCAAGTCGGATCAGCATGAACGATGATGCGGCGCATAAGGACGAGAAACAACCCGCCACCGAGAGATCGGGCGTGCGTGACGCGGGCGCCGCACTCGTGCGGCAGGCAACCGTCGTGCTGTTGGTCGATCTGGTAGAGTCGGTGCGGCTCATGCGGGAGCACGAGGCCGCCACCGTTCGCCGGTGGGCAGATTTCGTCCGCATCGTCACCGAAGAGATCCTGCCGCGCCATCGCGGCGTCATGGTGAAGAGCCTGGGCGATGGCCTAATGGCGCGTTTTGAGACGGTCCCCGACGCCGTCGATGCTGCCGGCGATATGCACAGGACACTTTTCGCGCAGAACGCTGGCTTCCCGGAAGATCAGCATTTTCACCTTCGCGCCGGAGTCAACGCCGCGATGACGTGGAGCGACGGCATCGACATCTATGGGACCGGGGTAAATCTGGCGGCACGGCTGGCTACGCTGGCCGGCCCGGGCGAGACGATCGCCAGCGCGTCAGCGCATGAGCAGCTGGTAGCGGCTCTCGCCAGCCTGGCAAGGCCCGGTGAGACAATCGGCAGCGCCACGGTACACGACGAGCTTACGCAGGGGGTGGATGCTTCGTACGAAGACCTCGGCAACGTCATTCTCAAGCACTTTGACAAACCGGTTCGGGCCTATCGGATTGGTCCGCCAAGTCCGCACCCAAGCCTGACCGGGCGACGCGACTATGGGGTAGCCATGGAACCTACGATCGCCGTGATTCCCTTCGGTGCCAGAAACAACGCGCCCGAACATTTCGACGTCGGCAACCTGATTGCGGACAGCGTGATCTGGCGGCTGTCGAAGGCGGCTAACCTGAAGGTGATTTCACGCCTGTCGACCACTGTGTTCCGGGGCCGTCCGAACGATGTAGCGGAAGTGTCGGCCCATCTCGGCGCCACCTATGTCCTCAGCGGCGGATATGTCGTCGATGCGGGCAAGCTTCTGGTGACCGCGGAACTCTCGGCCGCGCGGACCAATCAGGTAGTCTGGACCGACCGCCTGAGTGGGGAGATCGGCGACCTGCTGCAGCCGGAAAGCGAACTGGCGCATCGCATCGCCGCCGCGGTGCATTTCTCCGTGTTCGATGCCGAGGTCGAACATGTCATGACTCAGCCATTGCCGACACTCGAGAGCTACTCGCTGCTGCTCGGCAGCATCAAACTGATGCACCGCTCCAGCAAGGAGGAATTTCTCCAGACGCGCAAGATCCTCGACGAGCTGATCAGCCGACATAGCCGAATTGCAACGCCACGCGCCTGGCTCGCGAACTGGTACATCCTGCGCGTAACCCGCGGCTGGTCCGAGGATCGCAAACGCGAGGCCGCCGAGGCGCTGAGCGCCACCCGCTCCGCGCTCGACCGGGATCCGTCGGACGCGCTTGCGCTGGCGACCGAAGGGTTCGTCTATTGTCACTTGTTGAATGACCTGGACACCGCGCGCAAGCGTTGCGACCAGGCGGTGAACGCCAACCCCAGCCACGCCCTGGGTTGGCTTTATCGAGGCACGGTCAATGCCTTCAAGGGCGACGGGGGCGCGGCTGTCGAGGCGACGCGGCGCGCGATGGAACTCTCTCCGCTCGATCCGCTGCGCTACTACTACGAGTCCCTCGCCGCCACCGCAGAGCTTTCCGCGCGTCACTATGAGAATGCCGAACGGCTTGCGCGCTCGTCGCTGGTGCTCAACCGCATGCATCTTTCCACGTGGCGGGCTCTCACGATCTCGCTCGTCTCTCAGGGGCGAATGGATGAGGCGCGCCAGGCTCTGGGCAAGGTGCGGGAGCTCGAGCCGGAATTGACAGTAGAGAAATATCTCGCCCGCATGCCTAATGCGCAGATTGAAACAGGCCAGCACTGGGCGCGCTGCCTGGCAATGGCTGGGCTGCCTGCGGAAAACGGCAGCTCGAACCGCCACTGATCACGGGAAAATATCTCGCTCATGTGAAAAATCGCACATTTGAAATGAGTGCAGCCGGGCAAATTGAGCCGTCATGACAGGACTGCCATCGGGAAGCTGACTTACTCGGAGGGAGGCGAATATGAGCCAACTAGGCGGTGCGGGTGGGGCTGGTGGAGCTGGCGGAGCGGGTGGAGCTGGCGGAGCCGGAGGGGCGGGTGGAGCTGGCGGGGCCGGAGGGGCGGGCGGGGCCGGCGGAGCAATGCTCGGTACCTTGGCCGATGCCTTCGCCAATCCGATCATGGTGGACGCGCTCATCCTCGGGCGCGAAGGAACCATGGTTGTCCCCGACACCAATTATTATGCGCCGGAATTGCCGGGGATCGATGCCCCAGACGAAATGGATCGGTGGGAGCCATGGGTCCGGGCCTACACGGCGCTCGGCGAGATGTTGCAGGGGATCAGCTTTGAGACGTCCGGTAACGCATTTCAGGTCCTGTCGTCCGGATCGTTGCTTGCGGAAATCGGGCGTCCGCAAGAAGCGACATTCCAGGCACAGATGCCGCTCGTGCTCAGCTGGGCTGAACTGCGTAACGAACGTGCCACCGAAATCATGGCGCAGATTGATTCCCCGTACGCATTCTGGTCGTCAATCATCTACATGCACCCCGACCGGACCCAACGGACATTCGAACTCGTCAATATCGTGTTGCAGTTCTGCGTGTATGTCGAGATGCGCTTCAAGCATGCCCTCGCATGCTGGCGCCCGGTTGAATATAACGCGCAGGTACAGCCGATGATCACGACGCCGGGCCACGGCAGCTTCCCGAGCGGACATGCGACTCAGGTCCATGCGGTAGCTCACGTGCTGAAAAGGCTGTTGATGCTCAGTTCGACGAACCTCGGACACGAGATGATAAGCGAACAGCTCGACCGCCAGGCGGCGCGTATCGCAACCAACCGTGTCGTTGCCGGTGTCCATTTCCCGATCGACAGCATGGCAGGGCGCATGTTGGGCGTGGCCTTGGGTGATTATTTCGTCGGGCGCTGCACCAAGGGACAGACGCTTACGGGCCGGAAGTTCATCGCCGGTGGGATCGACGCCAACCCCACCACCGAATTCAATCCATACCACGCCGACCAAAAGTCGCTTAGTAGCGGACCCTTCTACTCCACGAGCTCCGTGCCAAAAAACGTGGAATCCCCGTTGATGGAGTACGTGTGGCGCAAGGCGCAGGCGGAGTGGGCGGGCAAGTTTGGAGTTCCGCCGCCGCCGTAGGAGTCGCACCGTGGCCCAACGCACTAAAAGTCCCACGCCCAAGGACAACTTGCCGAGTTGCTTTGATGCATACCTGCGGTTCGCGATCGCGACGGACTTCAGGGATTTTGAGTTCTTCGACGACGACAACTTCAAGCTGCTCCTGCTTGTGGAGCTCAAAAATGCCAAACTGCTGGGGTCGTTCCAAAGCGCGATAGGCAAATTCGGCGCTCAGCTCGGCCCGGATGTCGGCGAAACCCGCTATGCCACGGTGCGCTGTCCCAAGCGGGCGGTAGTCGCCGCCGCAACGGCCGATATCTGGAACAAATATGTCTCCAGGGTCGAACTATCGCTGCCATTGAAACCTTCGCAAGCGGAACCATCGATTAGAAAGCTGGAGCGGTTCAAGGAAGGCAAGGAACCGACTAAGTCATTGTTGATCGGTGTGCTTGATGACGGCTGCCCGTTCGCAGCGGCGCATTTTATCAAGAGATTGGCGGATGGTTCAGCGAGCACGCAGGTACTTGGCATTTGGGACCAGAACCAGCGGGACCCAGTCGAGATGATCAGCGGGCGGCCTTTCGGGAAGAGGCTGCAGGATTTCACATACGGTCTCGAGTACCGGCGCGATTTCGCGTCTCCGACGGCCGAAATAGGAATTGACGAGTGGATCAACTTGCACTCGACACCTGCAGGCATCGACGAGGACGGTTGTTATCGCGATGCGGCGTTCACGAGTCTCTCGCGCCGACAGTCGCATGGCGCGCACGTGATGGATGTGGTCGCCGGCAGGATACCGACCGCTTCACGTGTTGGTCCGTCACCGGGCGACCGTCGCGATCCACCGAGCTGGAAGCCGGGCACCGACTCCGCTTCAAGCGCCGACGTCGTATTCGTTCAGTTCTCCGATGACTGCATTCGCGATGCTACCGGCGTATGGCTAAAAAATTATGTCGTCGATGGCATCCTGTACATCCTGTCATTTGCCGACCCGCTGGAAACCAGGAAAGTGGTCGTCAACGTCAGCTACGGACCTACGACGGGACCGCACGATGGCACGGCGGTGCTGGAGTCGGCGCTGACGGCGCTTGTCGCCGAATACAACGGTACTGGCGGCAAACCCAAGCTTGAAGTCGTCCTGCCCGCGGGCAACGCCTATATGAGCAAGGGCCACGTCGCCGTAACCACGCGAAAAAAAGGACCCAACAACGTCGATTGGATCTGGCGGCTTCCACCCGATAATGCCGTGTTGTGCTTCGCCGAAATATGGATGAACAAGATCAACGCCAGCGGTGTCGTCGTCAAGCTAACATCACCCAGCGGGGTTTCCTATGCGTCAGCGGGGCTCCAGCCACCACCCCCCGGCTCGCTTCCCACATCTACCGGCGTGTACGGCCCGCTGATCCTGGGTGGCGACACAATGTGGCTGCTTGCGATCGGGCCCACCATCGCTGGATCCGGAGCTGTGTCTGAACACGGGGATTGGAAGATCGAGGTCACGAATATCGACGCACGGGCACAGATTGATGCCTATGTGGCCCGCAGCGACCCGAATATGGGCGTGCGCACGGGTGCCAGGCGTTCGTACTTTGTCGATCCCAAGTGGGAACGAAGCCGGTCGGCTGAGGCAAGCGGGAAATACATCAACGGCGAGTTTGACAACAGCGGATCGCTGATCCACCGCGACCGTACCCTCAACGGGATTGCTACCGGCGACGTCCCCAGCGTGCACGTTGCTGGTGGTTACCTTCTTGCGAATGGACGCAAGTCGCCCTATTCGTCGGCTGGACCTGCGCGCGGCGATCTCCCCACGGCCCGCGTCGGTCCCGACTTCGCGCTGCCCTGTGACGAGTCTTGGGCTCTCGGTGGTATCCGCGCCGGTGGCAACAGGAGCGGCAGCGTGTTTCGCCTGAAGGGCACCAGCGCCGCTGCGCCGCAACTGGCGCGGCACGTTGCCAGATCGGCACTCCCACCACCGACCAATGTACCGACATCAATCGAGGAAGTTCGCAAGCGAGGCCGCGGCAATCTTGAACCGTCATGACCCTGCGACCCGCTTTGGCGATCCGATCGCCATGCTCGCCGACTCTCTTGCTCAACCGCGGCAAGATTGCAGTCCTTGGTCTGTCGTTCTAACCCGCCGTACGCTCGCACCGTCAATTATTGCGCCTTGCGGAACGTGCCGCTCGCGGACAAGCCTTCTTCGCTCTTCCTTCCGGCCAGCCAGTTCTCGAAGCGCTGCACCACGACGAAGAACGTCGGCACGAACAGCACGGCGAGGCAGGTCGAGGCGATCATGCCGGAAAACACCGTGATGCCGATCGACTTGCGGGCGCTGGCGCCGGCGCCGGTCGCCAGCACCAGCGGCACCACGCCGAGGATGAAGGCAAACGAGGTCATCAGGATGGGGCGGAACCGCGCCCGCGCCGCCGCGATCGCGGATTCCATCAGCGGCTTGCGGTCGCGCACATGCAGCTCCAGCGCCACTTCGACGATCAGGATGGCGTTCTTGGCCGACAGCGCGATCAGCAGGATGATGCCGATCTGGGTGTAGAGATTGTTCTCGATCCGCAATCCCGTCAGCACCGCCATCGGGCCGAGCAATGACAGCGGCACCGCCAGGATCACCGAGATCGGCGCGTACCAGCTTTCATACTGCCCGGCCAGCACCAGATACACCAGCAGCAGGGCAAGGCCGAACGCCCAGTAGATCTGGCCGCCGACCACCTTCTCCTGGTACGACATCCCGGTCCATTCATAGCCGGTACCCTGCGGCAAGGTCCTGGCGGCGATCTCTTCCATCAGCGCCATCGACTGGCCGGAGCTGTAGCCGGTGGCCGGCAGGCCGATCACCGTCGCCGACGGATAGAGGTTGTACAGGCTGATCAGCGACGGGCCGACCGCCGGCGTGATCTTCGCCACGGTGCCGAGCGGGATCATGTCGCCCTGCGAGTTGCGCACCATCAGCTTCTCGATGTCGCGCGGGGTCAGCCGAAACTGCGAATCGGCCTGCGCGTAGACCTGGAACGTGCGGCCGAACTTGTTGAACTGGTTGACGAAGCTCGACCCCATGTAGGACGACAGCGTGGAGAAGATCTGGTCGGTGGTGACATGCAGGGTCTGGGTCTTGATCCGGTCCACCTCGACGTCGAATTGCGGCACCATCGAACGGAACGACGAACTGACGCGCTGCAAGGCGCTTTGAGTCTGCGCATTCGTGACAACGGCGCCGGCGATGGCCTGAAGCTTGCCGTAATCGGCATTGCCGTCGCGCAGCTGCACCTGCATGGCAAAACCGGCGGCGTTGCCGATGCCCTGGATCGGCGGCGGCGGAATCACCAGGATCCGCGCCTGCTGGATTGCCGACATTTTCTCGTTCAGCCCGACGAACAGCGAGCGCAGGTCCTGCCCCGGACCGCGCGCGCTCCACTCCTTGAGGATCAAATAGGCGACGCCGGCATTGGCGAGGCTCGACGAATTGTCGAGCGCCGAGATGCCGGCGATGGTGATGACCTGATCCACGCCGGGCGTGTTGCCGGCGAGGTCGCTGACCTGCTTCATCACATTCTGGGTGCGGTCGAGCGCGGCGCCGTCGGGCAGCTGCACCGCGACCAGCAGATAGCCCTGATCCTCGATCGGGATGAAACCGGTCGGCACCCGCGACAGGCCCCAGCCGGCGATGCCGATCAGGATCAATGCCGCGATCACCGATACGCCGCTGTGCGCGACGAGCCGGCCGATCAGCCTTGCATAACCGCGCTCGACACGGTCATAGACCGCATTGAAACCGCGATAGAACCAGTTGCGTTGCTCCGGCGGCACCGGCCGGCGCAGCCACAGCGCGCACTGCGTCGGCTTCAGCGTGGCGGCGTTGACGGCGCTGAGCAGCGCGGTAGCGGCGATCACCAGTGCGAATTGGGCGTACATCTGGCCGGTCAGGCCCGGCAGGAAGGCGGCCGGCAGGAACACCGAGATCAGCACCAGCGTGATGCCGACGATCGGCGCGAACAGCGCATCCATCGCCGCGATCGCGGCGTCATGGCCGGACATGCCCTTCTCGATATTGTGCGCCGCGCCCTCGACCACGACGATGGCGTCGTCCACCACGATGCCGATCGCGAGCACGATCGCGAACAGCGTGGAGATGTTGACGGTGAAACCGAGGGCGGCCATCGCGGCGAAGGCGCCGATGATGGTCACCGGCACTGTCGTGGCCGGCACCAGCATCGCGCGCCAGTCCTGCAGGAAGATCAGGATCACGACGAGCACCAGCAGGCCGGCCTCGATCAGGGTCTTGTAGACTTCCTTGATCGATTCCGCGACGAACTTCGTGGTGTCGAACGGCGTGTCGTATTTGACGTCCTGCGGAAATGCCCTGGCCAGCACCGCCATCTTCGCCTCGACCGCCTTCTCGACCTCGAGCGCGTTGGCGCCGGGCGACTGGAACACGCCGATGCCGACCGAAGGCTTGTTGTTGAGCGAGAATACCTGGCCGTAGGTCTGCGCTCCCAGTTCGACCCGGCCGACATCGCGCACGCGGGTAACGTCGCCACTACTGCCGGTCTTGACGATTACATTCTCGAACTCGCTGACGTCGTCGAGCCGGCCGCTGACATTGAGGGTGTACTGGAACGCCTGTCCTGACGGCACCGGCGGCGCGCCCACCTGGCCCGCGGTGACCTGCTGGCTCTGCTGCTGGATCGCCTGGATGACGTCCTGCGGCATCAGCCCGCGCGCCTGCAGCTTGTTGGGATCGAGCCAGACCCGCATCGAATACTGGCCGGCGCCGAACACCGTGACGTTGCCGACGCCTGGCAGCCGCGATAATTCGTCCCTGATGTTGATGGTGGCGTAATTGGAAAGAAACAGGCTGTCGTAGGTTGCATCAGGCGAGGTCAGCGTCACGAACAGCAGGATCGCCGTCGAGCGTTTCTGCACCGTGACGCCCTGGTTCTGTACCGCCTGCGGCAGCTGCGACAGCGCGCTCGACACCCGGTTCTGCACCAGCACCTGCGCGAAGTTGAGGTCGGTGCCGATCTTGAACGTCACCGTCAACGAATAGGTGCCGTCGGCGCCGCTGTAGGACTGCATGTAGAGCATGTCCTCGACGCCGTTGACCTGTTGCTCGATCGGCAGCGCCACGGTGTCGATCACCGTCCTGGCGCTGGCGCCGGGATAGCGCGTGGTGACCTGCACGGTCGGCGGCACCACATCGGGATACTGCGCGACCGGCAGGGTGAACAGCGCCACGGCGCCGATCAGGATCATCAGCAGCGCGATGACGTTGGAAAGAACCGGCCGTTCGATAAAGAATTTCGATATCATGGACCCCGGTCCTATTTGGCCGACGCCGGCTGCGTCTCATTCTTGTGCGGCTGCGGATCGACCTTCTGCCCGGGGATCGCGCGCAGCAGTCCGGCGGTCACCACGCGGTCGTCGGGCTTCAGGCCGCTTTCGATCACGCGCAGGTCACCATCCAGCGGACCGGTCACCACCTTGCGCTGCTCGACGATATTGTCGCTGTTCACCACCAGCACGTAGCGGCCGGCCTGGTCGCTGCCGAGCGCCACGTCGGGCACCAGCAAGGCGTTTGCCTGTTGATCGACGGGAACGCGGACGCGAACGAAATAGCCGGGCAGCAGCACGCGGTCGGCATTGGGCAGCACGCCGCGCACCGCCAGCGTTCCGGTCGACTGGTTCACCGTCGGCGCCGCATAGTCGAGCTTGCCCTTGTGCGGATAGCCGCTGTCGGTCTGCAGTCCGACCTCGACCGGCAATTGCTCGAGATCGCTCGACGTCATGCCGCGGCGCCTGGCCTCCGCCCGTATCTTCAGCACATCCTGTTCGTTGACGTTGAAATTCACATAGAGCGGGTCGAGCGCCACGATGGTCGCCAGCTGCGTCGGCGACGACGCGCCGACCAGCTGGCCGACCGAGACCAGATGCGCGCTGACGACGCCGTCGAACGGTGCGGTGACATTGGTATAGCCGTAATTGACCGCCGCGATCCTGGTGTTGACCTGGGCCTGCTGCAGATTGGCCTGGGCGTTGTCGCGCGCGGAGGTCGAATTATCCAGCGTCGCCTGCGACACTACCTGTCTCTGCACCAGATCCGACTGGCGCTTGAAGTCGGCTTCGGCCTGTTTCAGCGACGCCTGCGCGCCGGCCTCGGCGGCCTCGGCCTGCTCCAGTTTCAGCTTGTAGGTCTCGGGCTCGATCGTGAACAGCGTGGTGCCCGCCTTCACCGGAGTGCCGTCCTTGTAATTGATCGATTGCAGCACGCCCTGCACCCGCGCGACGAGATCGACGCTTTTGATCGGCGCGGTGTTGCCGGTGGCCTCGAGATAACGCGTGATGGCGCGCTGCGTCGGCGGCGCGACCTCCACCTTCGGCGGCGGCGGCGGCACGAAGGCATTTTGTTCGCAGGCAGTCAGACCGACGAATGCCGATAGGGCAAATGCCACGCGAAAGGCGCCGGTGTGTCGGCGCCTCAAATTGTCTTCCGGAGCGGAGAGAGCTGAGGAACGCATCGGCATCTTACCCGTGCCCCGATCCTGCTTTGATCTGAAAATTCTTTCTGAAGGAAAACTTTGGCGACTCATGAATAGCAACAATCCTCTTGCAGCGGAACCCGAAAGCGAAAATGATCAGGTTTTCGACGATTGATCCGCCATCGTTCAGAACTTCAATTCCATTGCAGCCTCGGCAGGCCGGGCAACGCCAGGGATTTCCCAAAATGATCAGTACGTTAAAACACGGGGTGCTGCTCGTAACCGCCATATTCATGGTGGCGAAACCGGCCCGCAGGCAAGCCGGCGAAGACCAGTGATCCACCGACACAAGAAAGGAAACGACCCCATGCTCCGCACGATGCTGATGACCGCGGCCCTGCTGTGCGCATCGCAAACAGCTTTCGCTCAGGAATTGACCGCAGAACAACGCGGCGCCTGCATGGGCGACTATGAAAAATTCTGCAAAGGCGTCGTGCCGGGCGGCGGCAGGATCATCGCCTGCCTCGCCAAGGAGAGCGACAAGATCACGCCGGCCTGCAAGAAAGTTCTGGCCGCCGCGGAGAAGAAGTAAGCGGCGGATTCGAAATTGCGAGCCCTTACCCTCCCCTGGAGGGGGAGGATCGGCTCGCATCGCAAGATGCGAGCCGGGGTGGGGTGGCGGTGTCCCAACGTGAACACCGCCCGAAGGGAGAGACTTTCACCCCACCCCGCCGCTCATTGCATTCGCGTCGACCCTCCCCCTCCAGGGGAGGGTAAAACGTGCGCCGCTGCGCCTGACCGACCCGGCCTGACCGATATTTTCGGTAGCGCCGCCGGCCGACGGCCGTTAGTCTGTCCCTAATTGTAAGTATACTGTCGATTAGGGAGGGATCGAGCTTGCGCATCGCCGTGATCGGCGGAGGCCCCGGAGGCCTCTACTTCGCCTATCTCTGGAAGAAGCGTCACCCCGGGGCGCGGATCGACCTGTTCGAGCAAAATCCGGCCGGCGCCACCTGGGGCTTCGGCGTGGTGTTCTCCGAGCAGGCGCTGGAATTCCTGCGCGCCGACGATCCCGACACCGTGGAGGCGATCGCGCCGCGGATGGAGAGCTGGAAGAACATCACCCTGCATCTGCGTGGCGAAACCGTCGAGATCGACGGCGTCGGGTTCTCGTCGATCGGGCGGCTCGAACTCCTGACTATCCTGCAGGCCCGCGTCCGCGCCGTCGGCGTCGAGCCACGCTACGACACGACAATCCAGTCCGTGGATGAACTTGATGGCTACGACCTGATCGTCGCCGCCGATGGCCTGAACTCGCTGGTGCGCCGGACTTTCGAGAAAGAGTTTGCTGCATCGGTTTCGCATTCCTCCAACAAATTCGCCTGGTACGGCACGTCGAAGCGTTTCGAGACGCTGTCGCAGACCTTCGTACAAACCGACCTCGGTTCGTTCAATGCGCACCATTATCGTTACGCACCCGGCATGAGCACGTTCCTGGTCGAATGCGATGCGGCGACGTGGCAGCGTTACGGCTTTGCCGACAAGACCATCGAGCAGTCGCAGGCGATCTGTGAACAGGTATTTGCCTCCACGCTGGATGGTCATGCGCTGGTGTCGAACAAGTCGGTTTGGCGCAATTTCCCGTGGATCTGGAACGAGCGCTGGTCGCTCAGGAACACGGTCCTGATCGGCGACGCGCTCCACTCGGCGCATTTCTCGATCGGGTCCGGCACGCGGCTTGCGATCGAGGACGCGATCGCGCTGGTCAAGGCGCTGGAAGCGGAAGCCGATGTTTCCACAGCTCTCGAACGTTACCAGGCCGAGCGCAAGCCGATCGTGCAGAAGCTGGTGAAGGCGGCGCGAACCAGCGCCGACTGGTACGAGAAGTTCCCCGAGCATATGCAGCTCGGCCTGATGGATTTTGCCTACAGCTACATCACCCGCTCCGGCCGGATCGACGATGCGCGTCTGCGGGCGATGTCGCCGGCCTTCATGGCGCGCTACGAGGCGTCGAAAAACCACGGGACCAGCCGATGACACGCGAGATCGCCGACCAGGTACCGTCCGACAGCGCCGGCGCGCGGGAAATCGGTTTTGCGACTCCGGGGACCTATAACGCCAGCCGCATCCTGTTCGACAATCTTGCAAAGGGCCGCGGAGACCGCCTTGCGCTGATCGGCCCGCTGGGAACGCGCAGCTATGCCGAACTCTGCGCCGAAGCCTGCCGCTGGGGCCACGGCTTTATCTCGCTCGGACTGCAACGCGGCGACCGCGTCCTGATGTTCCTCGACGATACGCCGGCCTATCCGGCGGCGTTCTTCGGCGCGGTGCGGGCGGGCTTCGTGCCGCTGCTGATCAACACGCTGACGCCGCCGGACCTGCTGCAATTCTATCTGGCGGATTCCGGCGCCGCCGTGGCCGTCGCCGACGCCGAGTTTTGTTCGCGCTTCGATGCCCAGGCCTGCAAGGATACGGCGCTGCGCACGCTGATCGCGGTCAATGGCACGGCAACCGACCACGCCGTGGCGAGCACCATCGTCGCCGAGGACTGGCTGCCGGCGTTTCCCGCCGAGCTTGCGGAGGCCGACACCGGCCGTAACGAGATGGCGTTCTGGATGTATTCGTCGGGTTCGACCGGCCGTCCCAAGGGCATCGTTCATCTGCAGCACGACATGGCCTACAGCGAAGCCGCGTTCGCCCGCAACGTGCTGAAACTTGGACCTGACGACATCTGCTTTTCGGTACCAAAGATCTTCTTCGCCTACGGTTTTGGCAATTCGATCACCTTCCCGTTCGCGGCCGGCGCCACCACGCTACTGCTGCCCGGCCAGCCCAAACCGGCCTCCATCTTTGCCGCGATCGAGCGTTATCGTCCATCCGTCTTCTTCGGCCTGCCGACGCTCTATACGTCCCTCACCAAGGCCGACAACGCGGCGGCCACGGATTTCTCCTCGCTGCGGATGGCGCTGTCCGCCGCCGAGGTGCTGTCCGCCGAAGTGTTCAACGGCTGGAAGGGGCTGACCGGTCTGGAGATCGTCGAAGGGCTGGGCTCGACCGAAGTATTGCACATCTATCTGTCCAATCGCCCGGAGCAGAAAAAGCTCGGCGCCGCCGGCCTGCGCGTCCCCGGCTATGAAATCGAATTGAAGGACAAGGACGGCCGCCACGTCGGCGACGACGAGGAAGGCATTCTGTGGGTGCGCGGCGATTCCAATACGCCGCTGTACTGGAACCGACCGGACAAATCGGCCGAGACCATCCGCGAAGGCGGCTGGATCTACACCGGCGATCGCTTTGTGCGGGATGCCGACGGCTTCCACTTCTTCCGAGGCCGCGCCGACGACCTGATCAAGATTTCCGGCCAGTGGGTCTATCCGCTCGAAGTCGAACTCTGCCTGGCCGAGCATCCGGCCGTGCGCGAATGTGCGGTGTTCGCCGCGGAGCTGCCGGACCGGCGCATGACGCTGAAGGCGGTGGTGGTGATGAACGACCGCGGGTTCGATGCGGATGCGACGACGAAACTGCTGCAGGATTTCGTGAAGGCGAAGCTGCTGCCTTACAAATATCCGCGCGAGGTGCGCTTCCTCGAGGAATTGCCGAAGACCGGCACGGGGAAGATCGATCGGCAGGCGTTGTTGAAGATTTAGCCGCTTGCGGCGCTGCTGCCATCAGCCCGTTTTCCCCAGGTGTTCCAGCGCGTCTTCGGCGCGCAGCGGCACCCGCGAGGCCTCGTTGTTGAGATCGACCAGTTGCGTCAGCAGCGCCAGCAGCGTCTTGCGGTCGGCCGGCTTCAAGGGCTGCAGCATCCGCGCCTGCGCGCGCTCGACCGACGGGATGATGTCGCGCAGCAGCGCGGCACCGGATTTGGTCAGATAGAGCAGTTTCGTCCGTTTGTCCCCGGGCGAGGGTTTGCGTTCGATATAGGCCTTGGCCTCCAGCCGCTCGATCACGCTGCCGAGCGTGGAGCGGTCGAACGCGATCACGGCGGAAAGCCTTGTCGCATCGATGCCGGGATGGGCGCGGATCGAGACCAGCGAGGCATACTGCACCGGCGTGAGGTCGTAGGCCTTGCACTCCTCGACGAAGATCGCCACCGCGATCTGCTGCATCCGGCGGAACAAATAGCCCGGCGCGGTGTAGACCGCGTCCATCGTGATCGGATCCGGTTTACTCGGCATCGGCTTGCTTGTCCGGGGCGGCGTCGGCGAACGCCTTCATGGCCTGCGCCGCCGCTTCGGCTTTCAACAACCGCGGATAGGCCGAGACATCGACGCCGAAGCGGCGCGCGTTGAACAGCTGCGGCACCAGGCAGAGGTCGGCGATGGTCGGCGCTTCGCCGAAACAGAACGGGCCGGGTTCACCAGCGATCAGGGCTTCGCAGGCGCCAAGGCCCTCGCGGTTGGCCCAGGCCGCCCAGGCCGTCACCTGCTCCTCGGGCAGGCCGAGTTCGCGCAGCCGCGCCAGCACTTTCAGATTCTGCACCGGGTGGGTATCGCAGGCCAGCGCCTGCGCGAACGCGCGTACCCTGGCGCGGCGGAGCGGATCTTTCGGCAGCAAGGCCGGCTGCGGCTGGGTTTCCTCCAGCCATTCGATGATGGCGAGCGACTGGGTCAGCACCGCGCCGGTATCGTCCTGCAACGCCGGCACCAGCCCTTGCGGATTGAGGGCGAGAAAGGCGGGATCGCGCTGTTCGCCCCTGCGAAGGTGGTGCGACAGGTAATCGGCGTCCAGCCCCTTCAGATTCAACGCGATTCTGACCCGGTAGGACGCGCTGCTGCGGAAATAGCCGTGCAGCTTCATCGGAACCTCCCCTGAATCTTATTCTTGGTTGCAGTGCGTCGTTGACGCTATCCGTATAGTAAGTATGCTGTCAATCGAGACGACAAGAACCAGTTGAAGAGAGCCGCGGGAGGCCCGTCATGGAAGCCGTACAGAAGACGCCGGAACGCGAGGCGTTCTACAAGAAGATCGACGGCGAAAACCTCTCGGCGCTGTGGAACGTGATGGGCGACCTGATCACCCCGGAGCCGAGGAGCGCCTGCCGGCCGCATCTGTGGAAGTTCGACGCCATCCGCGACTACATGACCGAAGCCGGCAGACTGATCACCGCCAAAGAGGCCACAAGGCGGGTGCTGGTGCTGGAAAATCCCGGCCTGCGCGGCCAGTCGAAAGTCACGACCTCGCTGTTTGCCGGCGTGCAGATGGTGATCCCGGGCGACGTGGCTCCCGCGCACCGCCACAGCCAGTCGGCACTGCGTTTCGTGCTGGAGGGCAAGGGCGCCTTTACCGCCGTCGACGGCGAGCGCAGCGCGATGGAGCCCGGCGATTTCGTCATCACGCCGTCGATGACCTGGCACGACCATTCCAACGAAACCTCCGAGCCGATGTACTGGCTCGACGGGCTCGACATCCCGATGGTGCAGTTCTTCGACGCGTCCTTCGCCGAAGACTCCACGGAAGACCAGCAGAAGATCACCCGTCCCCCCGGCGACAGCTTTGGCCGCTACGGCCACAATCTGCTGCCGGTCGACGGCAAGCGCACGTCGAAAACCTCGCCGATCTTCAACTATCCCTACAGCCACACCCGCGAGGCGCTGGAACAGGCCAAGGCCCGCAACGAGTGGGACGCCTGCCACGGCCTGAAGCTGAAATTTTCCAATCCCGAGACCGGCGATTTCGCGATGCCGACCATCGGCACCTTCATTCAACTTCTGCCGAAGGGTTTTAAAACAGCGCGCTATCGGTCGACCGATGCCACCGTGTTTGCCGCGATCGAAGGCAAGGGCCGCACAAGGATCGGCGACCAGACCTTTGAATGGGGGCCGCGCGATCTGTTCGTGGTGCCGAGCTGGCAGTGGGTCACCCACGAGGCCGACGCGGATTCGGTGCTGTTCAGTTTCTCGGACCGCCCGGTGCAGCAGAAGCTGGACCTGTTCCGGGAAGATAGAGGGAATGCGTAGCGACACGGCCTCCGCTTGTCATTCCGGGATGGTGCGCTAGCACCAGACCCGGAATGACGATTCACCTACCGCCAATGCAGCAGCCGCGTCTCCAAGAGATTAATCATCTTCCCGACCGCCAGCCCGAACAGCGACAGCATCACCACCCCCGCCAGCAGCTGATCGGTCTGCATCAGGTTGCCGGCCTGCAGCACGAAGGCGCCGATGCCGAATTCGGCGCCGATCATTTCGGCGCTCACCACCAGCAGCAGCGCCACCGAGGCCGTGATGCGGAAGCCGGCGAGGATCGAGGGCAGCGCGCCCGGCCAGATCACGCGGCGCACGATCGAGGCAAACGGCACGCCAAAGCTCTGCGCCATCCGGATCAAATTGCGCGGCACCGCATCGACGCCGCTATAGACCGAGATCGCGGTGGAGAAGAACACGCCGAGCGCGATGGTGGCGATCTTCGGCTCCTCGCCGATCCCGAGCCACAGGATCAAGAGCGGCAGCAGCGCGATTTTCGGAATCGGAAACAGCGCGGAGATGAAGGTGATGCCGACACCCCGCGCGAGGCTCGACAGCCCGATCGCGAAACCGACCGCGACCCCGGCCACGGTGCCGAGTATCCACCCCGCCCCGATCCGCACCACCGACGCCGACACGTGATTCCACAGCGCGCCGGACATCGCGAGCTTCCAGATCGCGAGCCCGATCGCCGACGGCGGCGGCAGGAACAACGGATTGACCCAGCCGGCGCTGCCGGCCAGCTGCCAAAGGCCCATCACCAGCACCAATGCGATCCAGCCGGAATAGCGGCCGGCTTTCGGCGCGAACCCCGCGCCGCGAAAGCTGACAGGCCGCGCTTCGGTGTCGATGTCACCCGGTGGCGAAGCCGCTTGGTCCCCGGCGCGATCAAGCATGCTGGACCTCGCGCTCGGCTTCGACCGCCTGTTCGCGGATCAGCGACCACAGCTCGCTCTGCAGCGCCAGCAATTGTTCGCGGGCACGGATGTCGCCGCGCTCACTGCGGGTCAGCGGAATGGCGACGACCTCGCGGATGCGGCCGGGCCGCCGCGACAGCACCACGATGCGGTCGGCGATCCGCACCGCCTCCTCGAGATTATGCGTGACATAGACCGCGCCCATCGCCCCGTCGGCGAGCAGTCCGACAAAATCCTCCATCAGCAATTCGCGGGTTTGCGAATCCAGCGCCGACAGCGGCTCGTCCATCAACAGGATCGCCGGCCGCACCGCCAGCGCACGCGCAATGCCGACGCGCTGCCGCATGCCGCCCGAGAGTTGCTTCGGGTAGGCGCCGCGAAACTCCGACAGGCTGGTGCGGCGCAAGGCATCGTCGACCACGGCACGCCGCTCGCTCTCGGAAAGCCCCGCATGTAACAGCGGGAATTCGACATTCTCCGCCACCGTGCACCACGGCAGCAGGGCAAAATCCTGGAACACGAAGGTCAGCGGGTTGCGGCTGTCAGGCGGCGGCGCGCCGCGCCATTCCGCCCGTCCCGAACTCGGCTGCAACAGCCCGCCCAGGATCGACAGCAGCGTGCTCTTTCCGCAGCCGGACGGACCGACGATGGCCACCACCTCGCCCGCGCGCACCGTGAACGAGACGTCGTCGAGCACCTCGAGCGCGCCGAAGCGGTGGCTGATATGGTCGGCGATCAGGTCCATTTGGAATCCCGGTTTACGATCTCGTCATGCCCGGGCTTGACCCGGGCATCCACGTCTTAACGGCACAACAGCAAGAAAGACATGGATGACCGGGTCAAGCCCGGCCATGACGAAATAGGTTGTCGCACCGCATCAATCCGCCCTCACGAATTCCTTCGCGATGATCGCATCGACACCGAACCCCTTGTCGACAAAACCCTGCTCCTGCATCCACGCGACCTGGTTGGCGACGTTGCTGACGTCGAGCTTGCCGTCGGGGTCGATATAGGCGCAGTTGCCGACCACCTGCGCGACCTGCAGATTGGTGTATTTGGCGATGATCTCGAGCAGCGGTTTGGTCCTGTCGTTGATCTCAGCCTTGCCGTCCTTGATCGAGGCCAGGATCACATCGTGATATTCGCGGTCGGCGCGGGCCAGTGCTGCCAGCAGTTTGGTCACCAGTGGTTTGTTGCCGAGCGCCTTCGGCGAGGCGAACACGGCGCCGAGCTGCCACGGCGTCTCGTCGCCGACCCAGCCCAATAATTTAGCTCCGCCATCGTCGATCAGCTTGCGCGCGGTCGAGACCGGCAACAGCGCGGCATCGACGGTCTCGCCCTTCAGGGCGGCAGCGGCATTCGACAGCGACTGCATCGGCAGCACTTTTATGTCGGCGAGCTTGAATTTGTATTTGTCGGCGAGCAGGCCGAGCGAATAGTGGAAACTGGAGCCGGTCTGCGTCACCGCGATGCGCTTGCCCGCGAGATCCTTCGGGGTCTTCAGGCCACCTGCATAGGCGTTATTGCTGGCGAAATAGCCGATCAGCGGATAGCCGGCCCTCTCGCGGCTCATGCCGCCGATCACCTTCAGCGTGCCCTTTCCGGCGAGATTGTAGAGCCCGGCGGTAAACGCCGTGACGCCGAAATCAACATCGCCCGACGCGGTCGCCACTGCGATCGGCTGCGCCGCATCGAAGAATTTCAGCTCGATATCGAGGCCGGCCTCCCTGAAATAGCCCTTGTCCTGCGCAATGAACACCGGCGCCGATGACGACAGCCGGAGCACGCCGATTTTGGCCTTCAATGGCTCCTGGCAACGGCCCTCGGAAGACGCGGCCACCGCCGTCAAAGCCATCAGGCCCGCCACTGCGAGCCGTGCAAATCCGATCATTCCGTTCCCTCCGTCATCCAAGACCGTCATTGCGAGCGTAGCGAAGCAATCCATCGTGAAGCAAGCTGGATTGCTTCGTCGCAAGTGCTCCTCGCAATGACGAACGTCAGAATCTTCTACAGCCCCTCGGGCACGGTCTGGTCCCGCCCGATGAACGCACCCTGCTGCTGCAACGCTTGTTGCAGCTTTTCTACCGCAATGTCGCGCGGAATCGTGTTGCCGCCGAGCGCCAGCGCCGCCGCGGTTCCCGCCGCCTCGCCCATGGCGAAACAGGCGCCGGAGACCCGCGCCGCCGACTGGCCGTCATGGGTCATCGAGGCGCAGCGCCCGGCCACCAGCAGGTTGTCGATGCCGTCGGGCGTCAGCATCCGGTACGGCAGCTCGTTGAAGCCGCGCGATTCCGGGATCGGCGGAAATTTGAAGATGACGTCGCCGGCGACGTGGGTTTCCATCGGCCAGCCATTGACGCCGATACTGTCGTCGAACGAGGCGCAGCCGAGCACGTCCTCGCCGCTCAACATATAGCCGCCGACCACGCGGCGTGTTTCGCGGATGCCGAGCTGCGGCGGCAGGTCGACGATGTAGGATTTTTCAAATCCCGGCACCGTGCGCAGAAAGTTGAAAGCGGCGACCGCCTGCCGGCGGCCGTCGATCTCGCCGCGGGTGAGATCATCCGGCTCCAGCCCGTTGATCGCGGTGCCGTCTTCGCGCGACAACTGGGTGAAATTGACCCGCCATTCGATTCCGGAGCGCTGCGGCCGCACGATCGCGGCCTTGCGCGGAAAATGATGGGTGCCGGCGGCCTCTGCGGCTTCCATCAGCGACGGAATGGTCCGCCAGGCATCGCCGGCCTTTTCCGGATCGATGCCGTTGAGCCGGAACATCATCGAGGGGTACAGCATGCTGCCGGCGTTGTCGCCGACCTCGAAGCGCGCCCCCGCCCAGGCCGCGAGATCGCCGTCGCCGGAGCAGTCGATAAAGATCTCCGAGCGCACCGCCTGCCGCCCGGCCTTGGTTTCCACCATCAGCGCGTTGATGCGCGGCCCGTCATGCATGACCACGCCGGCGCCGAGCGCATGAAAGAGAATGTCGACCTTGTGCGCGGCCAGGAGATCGTCGGCCGCGATCTTGTAGGCCGCGGTGTCGTAGGCCTGCGCGAAGATCTTGCCGAGAATGAGATGCGGCGCATTGAGCCCGCCGAGCCAGTCGATCCTCGCCAGCAGATCGGAGGCGACGCCCTGCACCACCCGATGCATCTCGCCATACACATTGGCATGCAGCCCGCAGAAATTCGTCACCCCCGCCGCCGTTCCCATGCCGCCGAGAAAGCCGTAGCGCTCGATCAGCAGCGTGCGCCGTCCGGCGCGGGCGGCAGCGACCGCCGCGGCGATGCCGGCGGGGCCGCCGCCAAGCACGACGACTTCATATTCGCCGTAGAGCGGAATCTGGCGGGCGGGTTCGGTGATGGATTTGAGCGACAATTCTGGAGTTCCCGAATGAATGGCTGATGATCATGCCCCGGGTGCTGAAATTTAGCCATCTCGTCAAGGCTCGCCTCATGGGTGTCCTCACGGGTGTTCTCTTGGGTTGCACGATGACACCGGCTTGTGGAAACTGGCCGCCACGCCATTGCCGCCCAACGGACAAGGACACCCCTCCCCATGCGTATCTGTATCTTCGGCGCCGGCGCGGTCGGCAGCCATTTTGCGGTGCGGCTGGCGCTGGCCGGGCACGAGGTGTCATGCGTGATGCGCGGACCGCATCTGGACGCGGTCAGGGCCAAGGACCTGACGCTTCGGGTCGACGGCGCCGGTTTCACCGCGCACGTCAAGGCGTCCGACGACCCGGCGGAGTTGGGGCCGCAGGATGTCGTGATCTCGACGCTGAAGGCGAACTCGCTCGGCAGCCTGGTCACGGGCCTGCCGCCGCTGCTGCGCGACCACACCGCCGTGGTGTTTGCCCAGAACGGGATTCCCTGGTGGTACGATATCGGGTTCGTCTCCGACGTGCCGCCGCCCGACCTCGGCTTTCTCGATCCCGGCGGTGAGTTGCGGACCCTGGTTTCGCCGGAGCGGGTCATCGGCGGCGTGGTGTTTTCGTCCAACGAAGTCGTCGCTCCCGGTGTGGTCGCCAATCTCTCGCCGGACCGCAACATGCTGCTGGTCGGCGAATGCAACGATCACGGCAGCGCGCGGATCGAGCGGCTGCGCGCCGATCTCACCGAGGCCGCGATCCAGTCGCCGCCGGTGACCAATATCAGGGAGACGATCTGGACCAAGCTTTTGACCAACATGTCGATGTCGGTGCTGTGCCTCTTGACCGGACAGACCGCGCGCGGCGTGCGCGACGAGCCGGACCTGCAGGACATCATCCCGCGCCTGCTCGACGAGGCCAACGCGGTCGCGCATAGCTGCTTTCCCGGCGTCAAGCGCCTCACCCGCACGGGTCCTGCGCCCGACCACAAGCCGTCGATCCTGCAGGACTATGAACTCGGCCGCGCCATGGAAATCGATGCGCTGGTGCGCGCGCCCGCCGCGTTCGCGCGAGCCGCCGGGCTATCGACGCCGATGCTGGACTTCATGGCGGCGCTGGCGATCCGGATGGCGCGGGCAAAGGGATTGTATGCGGGGTGAGCGCTCCAAGAGGGAGACAGCATTTTCACGCTTCGTCATGGCCGGGCTTGGCCCGGCCATCCACGTCTTTCTTATGCTAAGCAATGAAGGCGTGGATGCCCGGGACAAGCCCGGGCATGACGAGCTAGAGTCTTCGAAACACGGAAACACAACATGCACGTCAAAGACAAGGTCTGCGTCGTCACCGGCGCCGCCAGCGGTATCGGCGAGGCCACCGCCCGCGCCTTCGCGGCGGCGGGCGCGCGCGGGGTGGTGGTTGCCGATCTCAGGACTTCGCGCGACCGTCTGGCAAAGGTCGCCGGCGAGATCGACGGTCTCGCCGTCACCTGCGATGTCGGACAGGAAGAGGACATCAAGGCGCTGATCGCGGCGGCCGAAGACAAATACGGACCGGTCGACGTGTTCTTTTCCAATGCCGGGCTGTCGCGCAAGGGACAGGAACAGGCCTCCGACGCCGACTGGGAGGTCAGCTGGCGGGTGCATGTCATGAGCCATGTGTTCGCCGCGCGCGCGCTGGTGCCGGGCATGCTGGCGCGGGGCTCCGGCTATCTCCTCAACACCGCTTCCGCCGCGGGCCTGCTGGCGTCGCTGAATTCGATGCCCTATGGCGTCACCAAACATGCCGCGGTGGCGCTGGCGGAACATCTCGCCATTCAATATGGCGACCGCGGCATTCGGGTGTCGGTGCTGTGTCCGCAGTCGGTGCAGACGGGGATGACGACGCCCGGCCCCAGTGCGGCGCGGGTCGACGGCGTGCTGCAGGCGCCGGAGGTGGCGCGCATGGTGCTGGAGGCGATGGAGGCCGAGCGCTTTTTGATCCTGTCGCACCCGCAGGTCCATGACTACATGCAGCGCAAGGCGTCCAACGCCGAGCGCTGGCTGACCGGGATGCGGCGGCTGCGCGACCGGATCTATGGCGGACAGGGCTGACGTCAGGCCTTCCTATAGCCTCGCCTGGCCGGCTTGCTGCTGGAATCTCAGCACGACGAATTCGGCCGGCTTCAGCGGCGCGAAGCCCACGTAAATATTGACGATCCCGCGATCGATGTCGTCCTGGCTCATCGTGGTTCTGTCGCAGGATACATGATGGCCATAGGACGCGCCCTGACGGAGAAGATAGTCCATGAAGTCAACGACGATCCGACGAAGCTTCGACCACAGGATTTCGTCATTAGGCTCGAACAGGGCAAACCGGATACCGCGTGAAATGCTCTCCTCGATGAAGAGCGCGAGCCGGCGCACTGGAACGTATTTGTAAGCGTCCGACAGCACATCGGCGCCGCGCAGGGTGCGCGCGCCCCATAGCACCGGACCGACTCCCGGGAATTGGCGCAGGCAGTTGATGCCGAGGGGATTGAGCCGCCCGTTCTGCTCATCGGTGAGATCGAACTCGAGCCCGGTGATGCCCTCGATGCCGGCTTCGATGCCGGCCGGAGCCTTCCACACGCCCCTGGCGGCATCGGTCCTTGCGATAATTCCGGCGATGGCGCCGCAGGCAGCGAAGACGCCGGTCTGGTCGCTCGCCGGCTTCAGCTTCTTGATCCGCGGAAAGTAGGCGATGCAGTTGCGCGCCGCCGGCTCAGGCACGTCGATTCCGAGATCGGCCGGCCGTATCAGGTCGAAGCGCCCTTGTCGGGCATGATCGCTCCATACCGCCGGTGGGTCGGGGATCAGCATCGCGCGGCGCTTGTGACAATAGGCCGCCGCCGCTTGATACAACGGCTGCAACTCATCGTCGCAGGCGTCGGCCGGATCGCGCGGGATGCACAGCAGGTTGAACAGGTCGATGGAATCGAGGGCGTAGATGCCGGTTTGTTGCAGCGGATCGCCCAACAGGTTGGCCGCTCTCCCGGCAGCAGTGCCTGGCTCGGGTACGCGGACGATCACCGCGTGGCTGCCGCCGTTCCGGAAGAAATCCTCTACCGCATCGCCGAGCGGATATCCGGAGGCCCGCCCGCCGAAAACGCGAACGAAATCGGCCTGACTGAAGCAATCCAGCGGCTCCGCGGGGCCCGTGACCGCATATCCCACAAAGGCGCAGATCGATGTCGCAACGCCCGTGATCGACTTGGCGCCGCTGGCAATCTCTTCGACGTAGATGCCGGGATGACTGACGTCGACTGGGCCCGGCATAGGCGCTCCAATCCCACATGGGTTTCCGAAGAGATCGACCGACGTTCAAAAACTATGGCATGGTGGCGGAGATTTCAACGCCTCAGGTCGATGCCTTCGGCGCAAATGGCGCCAGCATCCCGGAATATTCCTTCGCCGCCGGCGTGGCATAGCACCCACGCCGTGAGGACGTGAGTTTGAGGCCGGCCAGGGCTTCGGCCTGCTTGACCGCCGCCGCGACGCCGTCGATCACGGGAACGTCGAATTTTCGCGAAAGCGTGGCGGCGAGATCGGCCATCCCCGCGCACCCCAGCACGATCGCCTCGGCGCCCCTGTCCAATGCCAGCGCGATCTCGGCCTCGAGCCTGGCCGCGGCACCCGAGCCGGGCCTTTCGAGATCGAGCACCGCGACATTGCAGGCGCTCACCTGCGCCCTCTCGGCAAAGCCGTAACGCCGCACCAGTTCCTCCAGCGGCACGATCGAGCGCGGCAGCGTGGTGACGACCGCGATGCGTTTGGCGATCTGCCCGGCGGTGACCAGCGCCGCCTCGCAGATCCCGACCACCGGGAAACGCACGGCGGACCGCGCGGCGTCGAGCCCGGTGTCGTCGAAACAGGCGATGATGGCGGCATCGGCGTCGGGGACGTTCATCAGCGTCTGAATCAGGCCGGGAACGGCGAAAGCTTCATCATAAAACCCCTCGATCGAGGCCGGCCCCATCGCCGACGTCACGGCGATGATTTCAGAGCCGGGAGCGGCGACGTCGCGCGCCGCCGCGCCGATGGTTTCGGTCATCGACGCCGTGGTATTCGGATTGACGATCAGGATTTTTGCCATGGGCCATGGTAGCCGGGATGGAGCGAAGCGCAAACCGGCGATACACTGGAATTGAGAATCTGCTGGGGAGCAACGGCGTTGAACACACTGGTATCGATCATGCTTGGCCTCATCCTCGGCGCGGCTCCCGCCCGGGCGGTGGAGCAATGCCGATTCATCCAGGCCAAGCCCGAACGCGAGGCCTGCTACCAGCGCCAGGAAAAGGAGCTCGCCGCCAGACGCAAGCCCGAACCCGCCGCCGATACCAGGGCGATGGAATCCCTGCAGCAGATGCGGCGGGAAGACGACGCGCTCTACAGGAGCATGCGCGGCATCTGCCGGGGCTGCTGAGCGGTACTATTTCCTGAGCCCCGCCCAATTGCCCGCACGTTTTTCCGCGAACGAGGCCAGGCCCTCCGACGCCTCCGCCGTGCGGCGCCGCGCCGAATGCATCCGGACCAGCCGCGCATAGGCCTCGTCGTCAACGGCCATGCCGCCGAACGAGCTTTCCAGCGCCAGCGCCTTGGTTTCCGCCATCGCCTCGGGGCCGTTGGCCAGCAATTGTTCCACCACCTTGGCGCCCGCGGCTTCCAGATCGGCCAGCGGCACCACCTCATGCACGAGACCGATGCGGCGCGCGTCATCGGCGCCGAAGCGCTCGCCGGTCAGCGCATAGCGGCGGACCTGGCGGACACCGATGGCGTCGCATAGTTGCGGGATGATGATGGCGGCGGTCAGTCCCCAGCGCACTTCGGTGATCGAGAACAGCGCATTGTCGGCCGCGATCACCACGTCGCAGGCCGAGATCACGCCGGTGCCGCCGCCAAAGCAGCCGCCCTGCACCAGCGCCACGGTCGGAATCGGCAACAGGTTCAGCCGCTGAACGGCCTCGAAGGTGGCCTGCGACACGGCCTCGTTGTCTTCGACCGATTTCGGCCGCACGCCATTGATCCATTTCAGGTCGGCGCCGGCCTGGAAGTGCTTGCCATTGCCCTTCAGCACCACGACGCGCAGCGAGGGCTGCTTGCCCAGTTCATCCATCGCCGCCAGCACGCCGCTGATCAGGCCGGCATCATAGGCGTTGTTAACCTCCGGGCGGTTCAACGTGACCGTGGCAACGCCGCGTTCGTCGAGACTCCACAGGACCGGACTGGCAGGCATGACAATTTCCTTCGTTGGGATGTTTGCGATGGCTGTGATGGGCAATACGCCGGGATCGCCGCCAGCGCCAGATCATTTCGCCTTGGTGCCGGCGATGGGGCTGAGCGAGCCCGCGATGAATTCGTGGATGCAGAGATCCGCAAAGGATGGCGCGATGTTCGGCAGCCGAGCGGCAGTAACCGGCGCGCCCTTTGTCCGGGACGTCCGGTTTTGCCGGGCCATGATGCGGGGCGATGGTATTACTCGTCGCGCGCCTGACGTGCGCTCATTTCTCCACCGGCCCCTTGCGCGCCCGCCATCCCCCCATGCCGGCCGGATAATGCTGCGCGTCCTGCCTGCCGGCAGCGATCATTCGCTTCATCGCGGCTGCAGATCGCCCGCCGGCCTGACAGATCAGCACGACGCGCTCGCCGCGCGGCACGCCTGCCGGATCGAACTGCGAGAGTGGATGATTGACCGCGCCGGGAATGTGCCCGCCGGCATATTCGTGCGCCTCCCGTACGTCCACGACAGTGCACGCTCCGCTTCGGTGCGCCTGCACGAGTTCCTCATGCGCAATGGCCGGAACGCTGGAGGCACCCATGAACTTGCTCAGAAACCGGGACAACATCGAACGGGCCTTTCCTTGTCGCGCGACCGCTGGTGATATATTCATATCTTCGTATATATGCAATAATATAGGGAAGCAATGGCGCGATCCACTCCGCCGGCAGGGAGTGGACGGCCGTGCAGCCTCACGGCTCAATATTCAACGCTACGTCCGGTCAGGAATTCAGGATGCGGCTTTTCCCGCCTCGAGGGCGCTGAGCCAGCCTGCGAATGCATCGAGGATTTCGCTTAAGACCTCGCGGTCGTTGCGGCCCGAGCGCGCCGGCACGTGGAAGGAGTGATCGGCATCCCTGACCAGATGCAGCGACGCCATTCGACCGAGCCGCTCGATCACGGGTTCGAGCAGCGCCGGCTCCGCGAGCTTGTCGCTGGCGCCCTGCAGGAACAGCATCGGGATACTGATATCGGCGAGGTGCCTGGCGCGATCGTCGGACGGCTTGCCGGCCGGATGCAGCGGAAAGCCGAAAAACGCCAGCCCCTCCACGCCGGCGAGCGGGGCTGCCGCCTGCGCCTGCGAGGTCATGCGGCCGCCGAACGATCGACCGCCCGCGATCAGCCGCAGCGAGGGGCAGCATCGCCCGGCTTCAGCGACGGCGGCGCGTACCGCGGCGTGCGCGACAGCGGGCGGGTCGGGCCGCTTGCTGCCCTTCTCCATATAGGGGAACTGGTAGCGCAACGTCGCCACGCCGCGTTCGGCGAGGCCTTGGGCCGCGGCCTCCATGGCGGCGTGAGTCATTCCGGCCCCTGCCCCATGGGCAAAGACAAAACACGCGCGCGCATTGGCAGGGCGGATCAGCAGCGCGGAGACAGCCCCCGCATTGCCGACGGCGATCTCGAGCTGCTGCGGCCTTCCGACGTTCATCGATCCCACCGAATTGGTCGGTGCGGAATACATCACGCCGCCGAATTTTGCCAGTCGGTGGCCAACTCTCGGATGCACACCCCGGCCGTGGGAACGCCGATCGCGCCAAGGGCGGAACCTGGTGGCATCCGTTCCGCCTCCGTCAGCGCATCTCGCACGACAAAGCCCGCTGCCACCACGGCAGCGGGCTTCTTCGTTGCGATTACCAGCGGCCGCCGCCGAAGCTGAAGCTTATGCCCGGGCCGCCATACCCATATCCGCGGCCATAATAGGGCCGTGGCGCATAGGCATAGCTTCCGCCGTAGTACGGGCGGTAGTGGCGGTAGCCATAGTGACGATAGCCGTGACGATAGACATGGTGGCGATGGCGATAGTGCCGCTTGCGCGCACTGATGTCAGTCGACTGCTGCGCCACATCGGTGGCAGCTTTTGCCTTCACTGTGTTATCAGTGGCGTTCGCGGCGGAACCTCCGATCAGCGCGGCCGCACCGACGGCGAATACAAGAGCCAGTTTCTTCATGGAACACTCCTTCAACAACATGTGGAGTGACAAGCGCGACGGAGGTTCAACGTTCCTGGCTGCGACATTACATCGGCGACAGCTTCTTGAACGGTCGTTCATGCTGATGAACGGCCTGCGGTTCGAGGGTTCCTGCCTGGTCTAGCCGCCGAATCCGAACAGTCTCGCCGGATTGGTCACCAGAATCTTCTGCAGCTCCGCCTCATCGGGCGCGTAGCGATAGAGCAGCTCCAGCAGGTCTGCATCGTTGGGTGGCTGCACCACCGAAACCGGATGCGGCCAGTCGCTCGCCCACACGCACCGATCCGGCGCGGCATCGATATAGGCGCGCGCGATCGGAATCACGTCGTCCCAGGGCGGCCCGGCCTTGGAGGTCTTCTCGCCGAGCGAGAGCATCACCCAGAAATTTCCCTTCGACAACAGTTCCAGCATCTTCCGCAGATTCGGATCGTCGTTGCCGCGCGCCGGGTCGGGGCGTGCCATATGATCGATCAGCACGGGGACGTCGAGCGACTCGTATTTGGCGACGCTGGAGACGATGCCGTCCTTTTCCGGCTGGATTTTCACATACCAGCCGAGTTCGCGAATCCGCGCGATGGCGCGGGCAAAATCGGCGTCCGACAGCACCGCGCCCAGTTCCTTGCGGAAACTGAAGCGCGCGCCGCGCACGCCGGCATCATGCAGCTTGCCGAGATAGGCATCGTCAGCTTCCGCGAACACCAGCGCGTTGGCGCAGGCGCGGTAATTCGGACCCATGGCGGCGAGCGCATCGAGCACCACCGAATGATCCGCGCCATAGGTCGTGGTCTGCACGATGATGCCGCGCTCGATGCCGAGCGCCTTGTGGACCCGCAGCGCCGCCTCCCAGGTCGCCGTCGGCATCTCGTAGGCGGCGCCCGGGCGCACCGGATATTTATCGACCGGCCCCATCACGTGGAACTGGCTGTCGATGCTTTTCGGCGGCGGCAGCCGTGACGGACGGCGCGGGTTCGGATCGAAAGCAAGGTAAGTCGGCATTCGCGGGTCCTCTTGATGACGCAGGGTCAGTCGACCGTTTCGCTCAATCGATCACGGCGGTGAAGTCGCATTGCACCAGCGCGCCGCCTTCCATCTGCATCTGCAGCGCATGGCGGGCGGGGCGCGAATGTTCATCGGGAAACATCTTCAGCCACTCGGTGTTGACGGGCGCGCGCTGGCTGCGGTCCTGCAGCCACACGGTCATCTTGATGATGTCGCCGGTGCTGCCGCCGCCGGCCTCCACGATCGTCTTCATGTGGCCGAACATGTTGGCGCACTGGTCCTCGATCCGCTCCGGCATCACGCCGGTCACGGGATCGCGGCCGAGAATGACGCCGGACATCAAGAGGTTGCCAATGCGGCAGGCGTTCGGAATCGGATTGGCGTGCTTGAATTCGCCGATCTGGATACTCTTGCGTCGCGTCATCGCTGTTTCTCCTATCTGCTCTTTCAGGCGAACTGGCAGGACACCGACCCGAACGGACCGTAATCGGCGTGGAACGTGTCGCCCTTGATGATGTCGACCGGACGGGTGAACGATCCCGCCAGCACGACTTCGCCCACCTCGAGCTGCTCGCCGTGAGGCGCCAGGCGATTGGCGAGCCATGCGACGCCGCGCGCGGGATGGTTGAGGACGCCGGCGGCGATGCCGGTTTCCTCGATCTGGCCGTTGCGAAACAGCAGCGCGCCGATCCAGCGCAGGTCCACATCCAGCGGCCGGAACGGCCGCCCGCCCAGCACCAGCGCCGCATTCGCCGCGTTGTCGGATATCGTATCCATCACCTTGCGCGGCGCCCTGGTCTCGGGATCGATGCGATGCATGCGTGTTTCCAGGATTTCCAGCGCCGGCGTGACGTAGTCGGTGGCGTTGAGCACGTCGAAGATCGTGCAGTCCGGGCCCCTCAGCGCGGTCTTCAGGATGAACGCCAGTTCGACTTCGATGCGCGGCGCGTGGAATCGGTCGAACGGAATCGGACTTGCGTCGGGATAGAACATGTCCTCGAACAGAACGCCGTAATCCGGCTCGGAAATTCCGACTGCGTTTTGCATCGCCTTCGACGTCAGCCCGATCTTGTGTCCCTTGACGATCCGTCCGCGCGCCAGTTGCAACCCGGTCCAGGCGCGCTGGATCGCGTAGGCGTCCTCGATGGTCAGAGCCGGATGTTCCAGCGTAAACGCGCGGATCAGGGACTTGCTGCGCTCGGCCTCGTCGAGGCGGCGCGCGAGGCGATCGATGGTGGGTTGGTCGAGCATGGGTCTACTTCTCGGTGACGACGGTGTTGCGCAGGATGCCGATCCCTGACGATTCGACCTCGACCACGTCGCCGGGTTTCAACCAGCGCGGCGGATCGAACCGGGCGCCGGCCCCGGTCGGCGTTCCCGTAGCGATCATGTCGCCGGGCCTCAGCGTGGCGAAGGTGGAGAGATAGGCAATCAGGAAATCGAACGGAAACATCAGCCGTTCGGTAGAGTCTTGCTGCCGCAGTTCGCCGTTGACGCGGGTGAGGATGTCGTGCGGACCGCGCGGGTCGAGTTCGTCGGATGTCACGATCCACGGCCCGATGCTGCCGGAGCGGTCGAAGTTCTTGCCCTGGGTAACGTTGAACTTGCCGTGGTGCAGCCAGTCGCGCACGCTGCCCTCGTTGCACAGCGTCATGCCGAAGATGTGCTCATAGGCGCGCTCGCGCGGGATATGACGCCCCTCCTTGCCGATCACGACGACCAGTTCGCCCTCATAGTCGAGCTGCTCGGATATTTTGGGCTTCTCGATTCCCTGTCCGGAGCCGACCACCGAGGACGGGTTGCGAACGAACAGGCTGGGATATTTGGGCAGATCCGAATTGTCCTTGTATTCGGCATTGCGATCCCGGTAGTTCACGCCGATGCACCAGAGCTTTTCCGGCGCTGTAACCGGCGGCAGCAGGACGACCTCGTCCAGCGCGTAATCAGGCCGTTGACCGGCGCAAGCGGTGCGCGCGGCGTCGAGCCCGTCACCGGCGATCAGGCTCCGCAAATCGGGAAATGGCGTTCCGATCCGCCTGGTCAGGTCGACGATGCCGCCATCGACGGCAACGCCATAGCCCGGCCTGCCGTTCGCGAGATAACTCAAAAGACGCATAATTCGATCTCCGGATCGGCGCGTGTCCGACGGCTGACGTCATTTCTTCAGGACGGCGACTTCGAAGTCTGGAACACCGGCTTCAGGGTGAAAATCTCACCCAGTCGCGCGTAGCGTGGCCCGCCGATGCGGGCGATGGGATCGAGCGCTTCGGTTTCGATCTTGCCGTTGCTGAGAAGGCCGTCGCGGATGTGGAACACCAGGACTTCGCCGACCAGGAGTCGGCTGCGGGTCTCGCCGAATTCGAGGCACTGCCGAAACCGGCATTCCATCGCGATCGGCGCCACGGCAAGACGCGGCACCTTGACGCGCTCGCTAGGCTGCGTCTCCAGGTTCAGCTCCTCGACCTCGCTGACCTCGGGCGGATGTTCGGTGGAGCTTTCATGCACCGCGTTCATCAGCGTGGAGTCGGCGATATGAACGACGAACTCCTCGTTGTTGAGAATATTGTGCGCGGTGTCCTTGTAGACCCCGGCCTTGCGGCCGACGCTGATCGCCAGCATCGGCGGCTTGGGCGACACGAAGGTAAAGGCGCTGAAGGGAGCGAGATTGACCACGCCGTCGCCGGACAGGGTAGTGACCCACGCAATCGGGCGCGGCACCACAATGCCGGTCAGCAGCCGATAGGCCTGTTCGGCCGCAAGGTCGGACGGATCGATCCGCATCACACGCCCCGTTCACCCGGCCTTGATGTTGGCCTTGCGGACCACCGGAATCCATTTGCTGTCCTCGCGTTCGAGATAGCTCTTGAATTCAGCCGGGGTCATCGGCACGGCCTCGGCGCCGAGCGCGTTGAATTTTGCCACGACCTCCGGGTCCTTGAGAATTTTCGCCAGCGTGTCGTGGAGCTTGGTCACGATTTCGGCGGGCGTGCCAGCGGGCGCGAACAGGCCAGTAAAAGTCTGGCCGTCGAATTCCTTGTAACCGAGTTCCGTGAAGGTCGGCACATCGGGAAGCCAGGATGCGCGGTTGGCGCCGGTGACCGCGAGCGCCCGCACCATGCCGTTCTTGATGAAGGGCAGTCCGACCGAAATCTGGTCGAACGCGAACTGGACCTGGCCGCCGATCAGATCGGTGGAAGCCGGCGCGTTGCCGCGGTATTGCACCGTGACCCACTGCAGGCCGAGGGTCGATTGCACCAGTTCACTGAGCAGATGATTGGTGGTGCCCGCGCCGGGCGAGGCCATCGTCAGCTTGCCGGGCTCGCGGCGGGCAAGGTCGAAGAATTCCTTCAGGGTCTTGGCCTGCACCGCGGGATGCACTTCGAGCACCAGCGGCGTCATCGAGATCGAGGTGATCGGCAGGAAGTCCCGCTTCCAGTTGTAGGCATCGCGCTGGGCGATTTCGGGGGCAAACAGCACCGGTCCGTTGGCGCCTACAAATAGAGTGTAGCCGTCGGGTGCGGATTTGGCGAAGGCCTCGCCGGCGATCAGGCCGCCGGCACCGGCCTTGTTTTCCACGATGAAGGTCTGGCCGAGGATTTCCTGCAGCTTGTTGCCGATGATGCGCGCCGCGCCATCGACATTGCCGCCGGCCGGATACGGCACGATGAGGCGCACCGTGCGCGCGGGCCACTGCTGGGCTGCCGCCGGACCGGTCATCGGGGTCACCAGCAACCCCACGACGGCAACCCACATGATCGCGAAAAATCTCATGATAACCTCCCGAATGCCGCGTGGCTGGATTCGCCACGTTGTTGTTGCGGTGTGGACCGCAACGGCCCGCGAGCTGTCGCTTGCGGGCGCCGCGATCATGGCCAGCGCCCTTCCGTTGTCGACGGAATTGTGCTGGATATGTCCACATTATGGACGGCGGCGGCAGGGCGGAATCGGGACGATGGCGGATCGGCGAAGGGCATCGGGACGGGACATTCCGGAGCCCAGACCGGGCGCCCAGGCGATCCGGCGGGCCCTGTCGGTATTGCGCATTCTCGCGGCAGGCCGCGAGGAGGGCGTGCGGCTTTCGGAGGTCGTGCAATCCACCGCCCTGACCCGGCCCACGGTACATCGCATCGTGCACGTGCTGGTCGAGGAAGGCATTGTCGAGCGCAGCGACAAGAGCGGGCGTTACGTCATCGGCCGGCAGGTGTCCGAGCTGGCATTGGCGCGGCAGTCCCGCTCCCCGCTGCTGGTCGCGGCCGAGCCCCATCTCGCAAAGGTCTCCGCACAGCTCGGGGACACGCTATTCCTGACGGTGCGGACCGGGCTCGATACGCTGTGCGTCGCGCGCCGGATCGGGTCCTATCCGATTCAGGTGCTGTCGATCGAGGTCGGCGCGCGGCGCCCGCTCGGCGTCAGCAGCGCGGGCGTCGCCATCCTCGCCGCGTTGCCGGCGCCGGACGCGCGGAAGATCGTCGCGGCCAATCAGGTGAGGTTCAAGTCCTACCGCACCAGCATGCCGGCGGTACTTAGCAAGATTCAGGCGGCGCGACGCCGGGGCTATGAACTGCGCGACATCGGCCTGGTGCCGGGCACGAAGTCGGTTTCGGCCTGGATCAGAGGTCCGGACGGCGCGCCCGCGGCGGCCATCACCATTTCGGCGGTCCGCCACCGGCTCAACCCGCAGCGTGAGGCGGAAGTAGCCGAAGCCCTGCTCGACGCCGCACACGCAGTCGAACGGGCGATTTCCGCGACGAAGTGACCTGGTGACTGACTGCAAGCCGAATTCGATGAGTTGGCGATCCCGGCATGACTCGAACATGCGACCTACGGTTTAGGAAACCGTCGCTCTATCCGGCTGAGCTACGGGACCGAAGCCCGGCGCGATGTCGCGGGGGGCTTGGCTGGTTCATATCAAAGTGGGCGGGTGATCGCCAGCCCTCCAAAGGGCCTGAGCGGGAACGCAGACGGCATTTTCAGGTGTTTCTGACCGCCTGAAAACGACTCCTTTCTGTCATGGCCGGGCTTGTCCCGGCCATCTTCGTCTTTCTTGCCTTAATGAAGCCAGGACGTGGATTCCCGGGACAAGCTCGGGCATGACGAGTCCAGCGGCTTCGAAGCCCGACCAGCCTTCAGAAGCAGATGCCGAGCACCGTCATCCGGCACGATCGCGCGGGCGTTCGCTTCTCGGCCTTCGATGCGGTTTTCGTGGCCACAGCCGGACGTGGCTTCTCATAGTCGCCGGCGATCACCATCGCCCAATAGGTGCGATTGGAGGTGACGCTCCTGGCACTGGCGACGCCGACCTTGGAGGCTTTCGGGAGCAGGAGATTCTTGCGATGGCCCGCCGAATTTATCCACTGGTCGAGCGTCCTTTTGAAATCCTCGTAGCCATACGCGATGTTCTCGGCGGCCCGCCCCGCTTTGGCGGGCGCCATTCTCGAATTGAAGGATCCGAGGACGTCGTGATCGAGCTTGTCTTTGGCGGCCATGGCCTTGGCCTGATCGAGGGCAATCCGGTTCAGGGTCGCATCGATGGCAACCTTGCCTTCCCCCTGCTTCGCCCGGAAC
>JAUXWH010000154.1 GCA_030681365.1 Bradyrhizobium sp. | reverse complement strand
TTTTCCCTACGCCGTTGCGTTCATCGGCTGGGCGCTGGTGAGCCTCGTGCCTTATCTCGCCATGATGCGCGCGATCGTCGGGCGTCCCTTCGGGCTGTTGCTGGCGGTGGCGGTGCCGATGGCGTTCAACAATGTGCTGGTAGGCCAGAACGGCTTTCTCACCGCCGCGCTGATCGGCGGCACGCTGTATCTGATGCCGATGCGGCCGATCCTTTCCGGCATTTGCCTCGGGCTGCTCAGCTACAAGCCGCAATACGGATTGCTGTTTCCGCTGGTGCTGATCGCCGCGTCGCAATGGACCGTGTTCTTCACCGCCGCGGTCGTGACATTGGCATTGGCCTTCGCATCGTGGCTCGCCTTCGGCACAGAGAGCTGGCAGGCGTTCTTCCACTGGATGCCGATGTTCAGCCAGACCTTCCTCACCGAAGGCAAGGCGCCGTGGTGGAAGATGCACAGCCTGTTCGCGATGGTGCGCACCTTCGGCGGCACCGAAGCGCTGGCCTGGATATTCCATTGGATTTTTGCTGGCTCTGTGGCGGTGGTGCTGGCGCTGATGTGGCGAAGCCGGGTGCGCTACGCCGTGAAGGCCGCAGCACTTGCGACCGGCACCTTGCTGACCACGCCCTATCTCTTCATGTACGACATGATGGTGCTGGCGATACCGGTCGCTTTTCTGGTCCGGTTGGGACTATCGAGCGGCTTTCGCCCCTGGGAGCTTCCGGCGCTGGCCTGCGCTTGTGCCATGATCGCGGGCTTCATTCTCACCGGGGTGCCGCTCGGCTTCGGCGCCACGTTGATCGTGGCGGCTCTCGTGCTGCGCCGTGCCAGCCTGGGGCGGCGGCCCGAGCCGGCGCCGTCGATGGTGTCGGCCGCCACCTGATCCGATCACCAGCCATCGGCAAGGGCGCCCTGCCAGCACCCTCAAATCTCGACATTTGCATCTTGTCATTGACCCTGAATAGTTGTTCAGTTCTTCAAAGTGGTTTGTGCCAAATCGCTCAAAACAACCGGAGGCGCATGCGTTTGGGACCGGACCGGGTTGCCCAAGCGGATGTGGGGGACGAGAAACGCGCCATGGTCTATCGGCGAACCCATCAGGTGGTGAAGCGGCTGGCGGCGCGGCGCAGCGCCATCCTGACGGCGGCGCGGGATGCTGCCGCCGCGGGCGGCATGGCCGCGGTGCAGATCGCGCCGGTGGCGATCCGCGCCAATGTCGCGGCCGGCACCGTCTATCGCTATTTCCCTTCGAAGGCCGATCTGATTTCCGAACTGATCGCCGACGTTTCGCGCGACGAGTTGGCGGCGATCCGCCGCGCCGCCGATGCCGCACCTGGCCCGTCCTCGGCGCTGGCGGCCGCCGTCACCACGGTGGCGGTGCACGTGCTGTCGCAGCGCAAGCTCGCCTGGGGCATCCTTGCCGAGCCGGTCGATGTTGACGTCACCGCGTCCCGGCTGGCCAGCCGCCGCGAGATCGCCGGCGAGATCGCCGCGAGGATCGACGCTGCGGTTCGCGCCGGGCATCTGCCGGCGCAGGACACGGCATTGGCTGCAACCGCGCTGCTCGGCGCATTGCATGAATCGCTGGTCGGGCCGCTGGCGCCTGACAACGCGGATGATCCCGGGAAACTGCGCGACGCCGTTCAAACCGTGACGCTGCTGGCGCTGCGCGCCGTCGGCGTGATGGACGCCCGCGCCCGCGGCCTCGTGGTGCAGGCGGTGCTGCCGGCGAGGGCGTTGGTCGGGGCGTAGGAAAAATTGCAGGAATCGTAGGGTGAGCAAAGGCGCGTTTGCGCCGTGCCCACCATCTTCGCGAAACACATCGTGAATGGTGGGCACGGCGCAAGAGCACCTTTGCCCACCCGACCCACTACGATCTCCTGGATCTATTCCGCCGCATTGGCGTTTTACAACGCTACTCCCAACACATCCACGGAGCATCTGATGACGACGACACACGGATCAGCCAGATGGCAAGGCGGCATCAAGGACGGCAAGGGCGCGATCTCGACCAAGAGCGGCGCGCTCAACGATTACCCCTACGGCTTCGCCAGCCGCTTCGAAGGCAAGCCGGGCTCCAATCCTGAAGAGTTGATCGGGGCCGCGCATGCCGCCTGTTTCACCATGGCGCTGTCGCTGATCCTTGGCGAAGCCAAGCTCACCGCCGAGCAAATGGAAACCAGGGCCGACGTCACGCTGGAAAAGCAGGGCGATGGTTTTGCGATCACCGCAGTGCATCTGACGCTGAACGCGAAGGTCCCCGGCGCGGACAAGACGAAATTCGAGGAACTGGCGGGCAAAGCAAAAGCCGGTTGTCCGGTGTCGAAGCTGCTGAACGCAAAGATTACGCTGGACGCCACGTTGCTGTAGGTTCGTCATTCCGGGGTGCGCGCAAGCGCGACCCCGGAATCCAGAAGTCGTTGCGCGAGATTCCGGGTTCGCGTCTTCGACGCGCCCCGGAATGACGCCGTCCCTCACATATCCGCGTCGCCGTCCGGGCCGACCGAGGCGATGCGCAGCATGTTGGTGGTGCCGGGGGCACGCAGCGGCACGCCGGCGACGATGATGACGCGCTGGCCGGCCCTGGCAAAACCGTCCCTGAAAGCGATGCTGCCGGCGCGGCTGACCATGTCGTCGAGATCCTGCGCGTCTTCGGCGACCACGCAATGCACGCCCCACACCAGCGACAGCTTGCGCCCGGTCGCCAGATTCGGCGTGATCGCGACCACCGGCGGCTTCGGCCGCTCGCGCGCGACCCGCAACGCGGTCGAGCCCGAACTGGTCCAGCAGATGATCGCGGACAAGTCCAGCGTTTCGGCGATCTGCCGCGCGGCATCCGCGATGGCGTCGCCGACGGTCGGCTCCGGTTCGGCGCGCTGCGCATTGAGCACGCCGCGATAGGTCGGGTCGCGCTCCACTTCCTCGCCGATCCGGTTCATGGTCGAAACCGCCTC
>JAUXWH010000145.1 GCA_030681365.1 Bradyrhizobium sp. | reverse complement strand
CCATGACGAAGGCGCCGAACAGCACGAAAAAGATGCCCAGATTCAGCGCGACGTCCTTGAAGAAGGGAATCACCAGCGAAGTCGAGAACGGGACTTTCCCAAGCCGGGTCAGCGCGTAGCAGGCCGCCAGCGCGATCACCGCCTCGATCAGCAGCCTTATTTTGCCCGCGAAACCGCTATGCGACTGTTTCGTGACTTTCAGGTAGTCGTCGTAGAAGCCGACGAAACCGAAGCCGAGCGTCACCGCCAGCACGATCCAGACATAGGGATTGAGCGGATTGGCCCACAGCACCGTGGAGACCACCACGCCGGACAGGATCATCAGCCCGCCCATGGTCGGCGTGCCCTTCTTGCTGATGAGGTGAGATGCCGGGCCGTCGGCGCGGATCGGCTGGCCCTTGCCCTGACGAAGCCGCAAATGGTCGATGATCCAGGGGCCGAACAGGAAAACGAACAGCGCGCCGGTTACCATCGCCCCGCCGGTGCGAAAGGTGATGTAGCGAAACACGTTCAGGAATGTGCGGAACACGCCCAGGCCGGGAACCGTGGTGGAAAGGTCGAGCAACCAATAAAACATTCAATCCGCCCTATACCGCGGCTTCGTCATGCGAGGCCTTGCCGGGAAAGCGCTTTTCGAGCGCCGTTACAATCGGTTTCATCTTCGTGCCGAGCGAGCCCTTGACCATGATCGTGTCACCGGCGCGAATCGCCGATACCACCTGGGCCTGGAGACTAGCCGAATTCTCGGCATATCCGCCCCGTTTACCGGTGGAAAGCGCGTCCCACAAGTTGCGCATCAACGGACCACAGCAATACACCAGATCGATGTTGTTGGCCTTGATGGCCTCGTTCAGGCCGAGATGCAGCGCCGGGCCGGTCGGGCCCAGTTCGAGCATATCGCCGAGCACCGCGATGCGCCGGCCTTGCGGGCCGACCGCCGCGCTGCCGAGCACGTTCAGCGCCGCCGCCATCGACGCCGGATTGGCGTTGTAGCTTTCATCGATCAGCGTCGCCTCGCCATTGCCGACCTCGAGCGTGCGCCGGGCGCCGCGGCCCACCGCGGGCTCGATCTGCGACAGCGACAGCGCCGCCAGCGCCAGATCGGCGCCCACGAGGGAGGCTGCGGCCAGCACCGCCAGCGAGTTCATCGCCATGTGGCGGCCGGGCATGCCGAGTTTGTAGGTGACGTCATGACCGAGGATGCTGGCGTGCACGGCCGAGCGGTCCGGATGCAGCGCGACGTCGATCAGCCGCGCGTCGGATTTTGGATCGGCGCCGAATGAGACGATCCTGTCGATACCGTGTTTTCTGGCGCGGCGCTGCAAGCGGTCGAACTGAGAGTTGTCACGGTTGAGAACGACGGCGCCGCGGGCCTCGACGCCGGCGAAGATTTCCGCCTTGGCGTCGGCAATCGCCTCGATGCCGGCGAAGAATTCCAGATGCACCGGCTCCACGGTGGTGATGACGGCGACCTGCGGGCGTATCATCCTGACCAGGGTGTCGATTTCGCCGGCGTGATTCATGCCGACTTCGAAGATCGCGAACTTCGCCTGTGACGGACAGCGCGCCAGCGACAGCGGCACGCCCCAATGGTTGTTGAACGACGAGGCCGAGGCATGAGTCGGTCCCTGCGCCTCCAGCACGCGCCGCAGCGCTTCCTTGGTCGAGGTCTTGCCGACCGAGCCGGTGATGGCGATTACGTGCGCGGTGAGACGCGCGCGCGATGCAATCCCCAGTTCGACGAGAGCAGCCAGTACGCCGTCCACCACCAACAGCGGCGCATCAGGGGAGAATTTGTCGCGCTGGGCGCGCTCGACCACCGCCAGCGCGGCGCCGGCCTTCAGCGCGGCATCGACAAAGTCATGGCCGTCATGGACGTCGCCCTTGATCGAGAAATAGGCATCGCCCGGCGCAATGGTGCGGCTGTCGATCGACAGGCCCGTAACCGCTTCCGGCAACGCGCCCTGGATTTGCGCGCCCATTGCCTGCGCCATCGCCTGAGATGTCCATAGCGGAGCCGCGCTCATGCCACCCTCGACGCCAGCGCGGATTCAACCGCCTCGTGATCGCTGAACGGCAAGGTGCTGTTGCCGACGATCTGCCCGGTCTCGTGGCCCTTGCCGGCGATCAGCAGCGCGTCGCCCGGGGCCAGTGCCGCGATCGCCGACCTGATCGCCTCGGCGCGATCGCCGATCTCCACGGCGCCCTTTGCCGTGGCCAAAATCGCCGCGCGAATAACTTGCGGATTCTCGCTGCGCGGATTGTCATCAGTGACGATGACGCTGTCGGCATTCTCGGCGGCGATCGCGCCCATCAGAGGGCGCTTGCCGGCATCGCGGTCGCCGCCGGCGCCGAACACCACCACCAGCCTGCGTTTGGCGTAAGGTCGCAGCGCCTGCAGCGCCTTGGCCAACGCATCGGGCTTGTGGGCGTAATCGACAAAGATCGGCGCGCCGTTGCGCTCGGCGACCCGCTCAAGCCGGCCTTTTGCCCCCTCCAACCCTTCGAGCGCGGCAAACACCGCTTTCGGCTCGCTGCCGGTGCCGACCGCGAGACCCGCGGATACCAGCGCATTCTCGATCTGGAACTCGCCGACCAGCGGCAGCCGCACCTGATGGAGGCGCCCGCGATGTTCGAGAGTCAGCTTCTGCGCAAAGCCGTCGATCTCGGCCTCGACCAGCCGAATGCCCTCGCCGGCGCCCGCGCCTTGGCGACCGACACTAATGATGCGCAACTTCCGCGCCCGCGCCGCATCGATCACTTCAGGCGAGCAGTCATGATCGGCGGAGATCACCGCGGCGCCATCTGTTGCCACCAGGTCGCGGAACAGCCGCAGTTTCGCGTTCAGGTAATGCGCGACATCAGGATGGTAATCCATGTGGTCGCGCGAAAGATTGGTAAAACCGCCGGCGGCGATCCGCACGCCGTCGAGGCGATACTGGTCGAGCCCGTGCGACGAGGCCTCGAAGGCGAGATGGGTGACGCCATCGCCGGCGATGTCGTCGAGCTGCCGGTGCAGCGCGATCGGATCCGGCGTGGTCAGCGATCCGTAGATGGTGCGCTTCGGCGACACCAGCCCGATGGTGCCGATGCTGGCCGATGGGTGGCCGAGCCGCTGCCAGATCTGCCGCGTGAAGGCCGCGACCGAGGTCTTGCCGCTGGTGCCGGTGACCGCCGCGATGGTTTGCGGCTGCCGCGGATAGAATTTCGCCGCTGCCAGCGCCAGCGCGCGGCGCGGGTTCGGCGTGATGACGAAGGGCACGCGGATGCCTTCAGGCGGATGATCGCCGGCGATCGCCACCGCGCCCGCCGAGATCGCCGCATCGATGAAGCGCGCGCCATCGGTCTTGCTGCCGGCCAGCGCGAAGAACAGGTCGCCCGGCTTCACCGCGCGGCTGTCCATCGCCAGACCCGACACCTCGGTCGCATCCGCGGCCACGATGGTCGCGGCCTGCGGGGGGAGCGTGGCGTCATCGCTGAAGAGATCGCGAAGTCTCATTATCTTCCAGTCCGAACGTCGACTCGGCGGCAACAAGAATGAGGCTTACTGGCTTCCCTTCGATGCCGCAAGAATAAGGCGGTCGGACGGCGGCAGGTCGAACCGCGGCTCGACCCCCAGCAGCGGGCCGATTCGGGCGATCACCTTGCCGCCGGTCGGCACCGCGTTCCAGCCCGAGGTGATGAAGCCGTGGGTTTCCGGCAGCGGTTTCGGCTCGTCCAGCATGATCAGGATCTG
>JAUXWH010000050.1 GCA_030681365.1 Bradyrhizobium sp. | reverse complement strand
CTGGACGAAAACGGCCGCAAGATGTCGAAGTCGGTCGGCAACACCGTCGAGCCGCAAAAGGTGATGAAGGACTCCGGCGCCGATATCCTGCGGCTGTGGGTCTGCGCCACCGACTATGCCGACGACCAGCGCATCGGCCCGGAAATCCTCAAGAACACCATCGAGACCTATCGCAAGCTGCGCAACTCGATCCGCTGGATGCTCGGCACGCTGGCGCATTTCAAGGCCGGCGACCGGGTCGCGCACGCGGACATGCCCGAACTGGAGCGGCTGATGCTGCATCAGCTCGCCGGCCAGGCGGCCATCGTAAACAAGGCCTACGCCGAATTCGACTACAAGACCGTGGTCGCGAGCCTCTCGGCGTTCATGAACACCGAGCTGTCGGCGTTCTATTTCGATATCCGCAAGGATACGCTGTACTGCGACCCGCCGTCGTCGCTGACGCGCAAGGCGGCGCTAACCACGATCGACATCATCTGCGACGCGATCCTGAAATGGCTGGCGCCGGTGCTGAGTTTCACCACCGAAGAGGCGTGGCGGATGTACCGGCCCGACGCCGAGCCCTCGGTGCATCTGACGCTGTTTCCGACAGAGTTTGAGGCGTTCCGCGATGACGCGCTGGCGTCGAAATGGGAGATCATCCGCAACGTCCGCCGCGTCGTCACCGGCGCGCTGGAGCTCGAGCGCGCCGCCAAGACCATCGGCTCCTCGCTGGAGGCCTCGCCGCTGGTCTACGTCTCCGACAAGGACATCTTCAATACGCTGTTCGATATCGATCTGGCCGAAGTATTCATCACCTCGAACGCGATGGCGACCAATGACGACGCGCCGGCCGCTGCATTCCGGCTGAACGAGGTACAGGGCGTCGCCGTCGTGGTCGAGAAGGCCGTGGGAACCAAATGCGCGCGGTCGTGGAAGATTTTGCCGGATGTGGGCGGCGATCCCGAATACCCCGACGTCTCGCCGCGCGACGCCAAGGCGCTGCGCGAATGGAAGGCGCTGGGAGTGAGTGTCTGATATTCTGGCGTCGCAATACACTATCGTCGTCCCTACGAAAGCAGGGACCCGGGCGTCCGAAACAGAAAACGGAAGATGACCAAGAATCTTTCAAACTATCGACGCCACGGCGCCGCGATGAGCGCAATTGCGCTCACGCTGAGGATCCCCGCGTTCGCGGGGACGACGGCGTGTTTTGTGTCGGCCACCGCGCCATGACCCCCCACCTTCGCACCGGGATCATCGCCGCCGTCGTAGCCCTGGTGCTCGATCAGGCCACAAAACTCTGGCTGCTGTTCGTGTTCGACATCGCCCATCGCGGCGCGGTGAGGGTTACCCCGTTCTTCGACCTGGTGCTGGCCTGGAACGTCGGGATCAGCTTCGGCTGGTTCCAGAGCGACAGCCAATGGGTTCAGGTCGGCCTGATGCTGATCAAGGCGGTGGCGGTGGTGGTTCTGGCGATCTGGATGGCGCGGTCGCAAACCCTGCTGGCGACGGTCGCGCTGGGCCTGATCATCGGCGGCGCCATCGGCAACGGCATCGACCGCTTCGCCTATGGCGCGGTGGTCGATTTCGCCCTGTTCCACCTCGATATCGGCGGAAAAACCTACAATTGGTACGTGTTTAACCTTGCCGACGTGGCGATTGTTGCCGGGGTAGCGGCCCTGCTGTATGATTCCTTCCTGGGGGTACCCGCCGCAAAAGCGCCCTGATCCCGGCTGATACGAGCCTTGCGGGCCGAAGCGGAATTGTGCGCCCCGGATCGGCGCCCCGGCGGAAGAATTTTGAACAGGAACAGCGTGATGCGCGACACCGAAGCCAGCTTCCGGATTGTGCAGGACCCGTTGGGAAACCCGTTGCGGACCCCTTGGCGGGGACTGAAACTCGCCGCCGCCGTGCTGGGCATCGGTCTCGTCATGGCCTCGGGCGCCGCCCGCGCCGCTGACGAGGACGAGGACGACAAGACCTTCGAAGAGAAGATCATCGAAGGCATCATGGCCGGCATCGGCGGCACCAACATGGAGAACCGCGGCATCGAGTATCGCGAGCGGTCGCCGCTGGTGGTGCCTCCCAAACTCGATCTGCCGCCGCCGGCTTCCGCGGCGGCCGAGGCCCCCGTACCGAACTGGCCGAAGGACCCCGATGCGCAGCGGCGCAAGGCCGCGGTCGCCGCCCGCAAGAAAGAGAACAAGGATCCCCGGGAAGCCGCTCGCATCCTGACTCCGGCCGAACTCGCCGTCGGCAAGACCGCCGGTCCCGCCCGCACCAATAGCGACCCGATCCAGCCCGGCGCCACCAACACCAATCTGATCCTGAGCCCGTCGGAGCTCGGCTATAAGGGCGGCTTCAGCGGCCTGTTCGGCGGCAGCAAGACCGAGATCGCGCCGTTCAAGGGCGAGCCGACCCGGGAATCGCTGACGCAGCCGCCGAGCGGATACCAGACGCCGTCGCCGAACTTTGCCTACGGCACCGGGCCGAAGGAATCGCTGAACAAGGAATACAACCCGGCCGCCGGCAAGTACGGCGAATAGGCGCGGCCTTAATCTATTGTAACCTCTCGGCTTCGTGACGCTCGCCGGTGTTGTCCCGGTGTAGGGTCTCGCGGCATTATCCCGAACACTTCCGTTTGGGCTGCAATCTCGCATTCGCGCGTATTCTGCCGCAGCGAAATCTACGCAATCTGCGCAAACTTGATTGCGAACCAAACCGGTAAACACTTTTGCGGAATACGCACCAGACAGGTCATGATGCCCACACCCCGCTTTGCCGTTTCGCTCGCCGCCGCGCTGCTCCTCGCCCTGGCATTTTCCGCAAGCGGCGTTCGCGCCCAGACCACGGTGACGTCGGAGCGCCCCACCACGTTCACGCTTGCCAACGGCTTGCAGGTCGTGGTGATCCAGGATCGCCGCACCCCGGTCGTCACCCACATGATCTGGTACAAGGTGGGCTCCGCCGATGAGACGCCCGGCAAATCCGGCCTCGCCCATTTTCTCGAACATCTGATGTTCAAGGGCACCTCGAAGCATCCGGCCGGCGAGTTTTCCAAGACCGTGCTTCGGGTCGGCGGCAACGAGAACGCCTTCACCTCAACCGACTACACCGGCTATTTCCAGCGCGTGCCGCGCGAGCAGCTGGCGAAGATGATGGAATTCGAGGCCGACCGCATAACCGGCCTGATCCTGCAGGACGAGAATGTGCTGCCGGAGCGCGACGTCGTGCTCGAGGAATTCAACATGCGGGTGGCCAACAACCCGGATGCGCGACTGAGCGAGCAGATCCTCGCCGCGCTGTATCTCAACCATCCCTACGGCCGCCCCGTGATCGGCTGGCGCCAGGAAATCGAGAAGCTCGACCGTGAGGACGCGCTCGCATTCTACAAGCGCTTCTATGCACCGAACAACGCCATCCTGGTGATCGCCGGCGATGTCGAGCCCGGCGATATCCGCCCGATGGTGGAGCGGATCTACGGCGGCATCCCGGCACAGCCCGCCATCCCCGCCCATCGGATCCGGCCGCAGGAGCCGGTGCCGGCGGCCCCGCGCACCGTGACGCTGTCCGACGCGCGGGTCGAGCAGACCAGCGTGCGCCGCTATTATCTCGTTCCGTCCGCCAATACCGCCGCCGCCGGCGAAAGCCCGGCGCTCGACGTACTCGCGCAACTGATAGGCAGCGGCGCCAACTCCTATCTTTATCGCGCGCTGGTGGTCGACAAGCAGCTCGCGGTCAGCGCCGGCGCCGGCTACCAGGGCACCGCGCTCGATGCGACGCAGTTCGTGATCTCGGTGTCGCCGAAGCCGGGCGTGGAGTTTTCGCAGATCGAACAGGTGATCGACGACGTGATCGCGGATGTCGGCAAGAACCCGGCGCGGTCGGAAGACCTCGAGCGCGTCAAGACCCAGTTGATCGCGCAGGCGATCTATGCCCAGGACAATCAGGCGATGCTGGCCCGCTGGTACGGCGCCGCGCTCACCTCCGGCCTCAGCGTCGACGACATCCGAAGCTGGCCGGATCGCATTCGCGCCGTCACCGCCGAACAGGTCCGCGACGTTGCGCAGAAATGGCTGGATAAAAAGCGATCGGTGACAGGCTACCTGATCAAGGATGCCACGCCGAAACGCGAGGAGAAGCGTTCGTGAAGCACTTCGGGACGTCGTTCAGGATTTTCGCACAGCGCTCTGCCTTCGCGGTGGCTGCCAGCCTGGCGCTGGTACTGGCACCGGCGCCTTCGCACGCCGCGGCCAGGATCCAGCATCTGATTTCGCCGGGAGGCATCGAAGCCTGGTTCGTGCAGGACGCCACCGTGCCGCTGATCGCGATGGAATTTGCCTTCGGCGGCGGCGCGGCGCAGGACCCGGCCGACAAGCCCGGCGTCGGCAACATGGTCGCCAGCCTGATCGATGAAGGTTCGGGCGGCCTGGATTCCAAGGCCTTTCACGAGCGTCTCGATCGCCGCGCCATCGAGCTGAGCTTCTCTTCGACCCGGGATTATTTCCGCGGCAGCCTGCGCATGCTCAAGGATAACAGGGACGAAGCTTTCGACCTGCTGCAAAAGGCGTTGACCTCGCCGCATTTCGACAGCGCCGATGTCGAACGCATTCGCGCGCAAATCATCTCGGGCCTGCGGCGCGACACCACCAATCCCTCGGCGCTGGCCAGCAGCAAGTTCCTCCAGGTCGCCTTCGGCGACCATCCCTATGGTCGCCAGGCCAAGGGCAAGCTGGATAGCGTACCAGCGATCGATACCGCCGACATGAAGGACTACGTCGCCCGCGTGCTGGCGAAGGATACGCTGCGGGTTGCCGTGGTCGGCGATGTCGACCCGGCCACGCTCGGCCAGCTGCTCGACAAGACCTTCGGCGGATTGCCGGCCAAGGCGAAGCTGACGCCGGTCGCCGAGATCGAAGCCGCCAAGCCGCCGCAGCGCGCCTTCATTCCGCTCGACGTGCCGCAGACCGTGGTGACCTTCGGCGGCCCCGGCATCAAGCGCAACGATCCGAATTTCATGGCCGGCTACGTCGTCAACCACATTCTCGGCGGCGGCGGGCTGTCGTCGCGGCTCTACCGCGAGGTCCGCGAGAAGCGCGGTCTGGCCTATTCGGTCAACGAATCGCTGGTGTGGATGGACCGCTCCGCCATCTTCGTCGGTACCACCGGAACCCGCGCCGACCGTGCCGGTGAAACCGTCGATGCCATCGAGAAGGAAATCCGCCGCATGGCCGAGGAAGGTCCGACCCAGCAGGAACTGGACGAGGCCAAATCCTATCTCAAGGGCTCGCAGATGCTGGCGCTCGACAGCTCCTCGAAGCTGGCCTCGGCGCTGCTGCAGTATCAGCTCGACAAGCTTCCGATCGACTACATCGAGAAGCGCAACGCCATCGTCGATGCCGTGACGCTGGACGACGCCAGAACGGCCGCCAGGCGGCTGTGGGGGCAAGGCCTGCTCACCGTGATCGTCGGCCGCGCCCCGCAGGCCGCGGTCCAGCCGGCCGCGGCAACGGCGCCAAAGGCGAACTAAAACGCGTTTTTCCGGCCTCTCCACAAACTCCGCCGTCATCCTGAGGAGCCGCGCACTTGCGCGGCGTCTCGAAGGATGTGCTACACAGCTTGTCATCCTTCGAGGCTCGCCGAAGAGGCTCGCACCTCAGGATGACGTTCCGTGTCACTTCGGCTCGGGCGACTTCTTTTCCGGTGACGCATGCTGCGGATTTCCCGCGACCTTTTGATCGACGAGAACGACATTGAGATCACGTTCGTCCGCGCCTCCGGGCCGGGCGGGCAGAACGTCAACAAGCTCTCGACCGCCGCGCAATTGCGCTTCGATACCCGCCGCATCACGCTGCCGGAAGATGCCGCGCTGCGGCTGAACCGGCTCGCCGGCCAGCGCATGACCAAGGACGGCGTGATCGTGATCCACGCGCAGCGCTTCCGCACCCAGGAGCGCAACCGCGCCGACGCCACCGACCGGCTGCTCGAACTGTTGCGCGAAGCAATGGTGCGGCCGGTGCCGCGCCGGGCCACCAAGCCGACGCTGGGCTCGAAAACCCGCCGGCTGGAGGGTAAGAAGCGCCGCAGCGACATCAAGGCGAAACGCGGCTCGGCACGGTTCGACGAATGAAGGCTCGATAACAGCGGGGAGAGTTTCGCAGTTCCGCCTCCACGGCCTCCCCTCACCCGGCAAGAGCCTCTAAAATGGGGCCTCATTCCCCGAGTCGCCCCATGCCCGTCCGCCAGCTCCCCGAACAGATCGTCAACCGCATCGCCGCCGGCGAAGTGGTCGAACGTCCCGCGAGCGTGGTCAAGGAACTGGTGGAAAACGCCATCGACGCCGGCGCCAGCCGGATCGACATTTTCACCGATGGCGGCGGCCGGCGGCGGATCGGCATCACCGACGACGGCAGCGGCATGACCTATGGCGATCTGGCGCTGTCGGTCGACCGCCACGCCACCTCCAAGCTCGACGACGAGGACCTGTTGCGGATCCGCACGCTCGGATTTCGCGGCGAGGCGCTGCCCTCGATCGGCGCCGTCGCAAAACTCGGAATCACCACACGCCACCTCAGCGAACCGCATGCCTGGTCGCTGGCGGTGGAAGGCGGCGTCAAATCCGCGATCATGCCGGCGGCGCTGAGCCAGGGCACAAGGGTCGAGGTCAGCGATCTCTTCTATGCGACGCCGGCGCGGCTGAAGTTCCTCAAGACCGACCGCACCGAGGCCGAGGCCATCCGCGAAGTGGTGCGCCGGCTGGCGATGGCGCGGCCCGACATCGCGTTCACGCTGGCCGGCGAGGAACGCGCGCCGGTGACCTGGGCCGCCGCCCTGCCCGGCGCCGCCGGCCGGCTGACGCGGCTCGGCGATATCCTGGGCGGCGATTTTCGCACAAGCGCCATCGAGGTGCGCAGCGAGCGCGACGGCGTGGTGGTCGAGGGTTTTGCCGCCGCCCCCTCGCTGACGCGGGCCAATGCGCTGGGACAGTACCTGTTCGTCAACGGCCGGCCGGTGCGCGACAAGCTGATCATCGGCGCGGTGCGCGCGGCCTATTCCGATTATCTGCCGCGCGACCGTCATCCCGTGGTGGCGCTGTTCGTGACGCTGGACAGCCAGGAGGTCGACGCCAATGTGAATCCGGCCAAGACCGAGGTGCGG
>JAUXWH010000123.1 GCA_030681365.1 Bradyrhizobium sp. | reverse complement strand
GCACTCCCCTTCAGTGTTACCCGGCTTGACGTGCCGAGGGGGCTTAAAGACTGGGATGCCCAGCTACAAAAGGGTAACGACCCGGACTGGTCTCCAGCGATCTCGCTGAAGGCTGGAAAGGATGCGCAGTCGAACCACTGTGTTCTTCAGGTTCAGTTCTTCCTGGCTCATCTCCTGATGAAGCTCTGGCCCCGTCTCGCCACTGAGACCGGGCCGTCCCATCCCCTGATGGCGTCCCCCACCGCTCCTGCCGCCGTTCTCACCCCCGAGAACGCCCCCGGTTCCGATCCGGACGAAGCCCCCACCTCCCATCCGGACGAAGCCCCCACCTCCCCGCCCTCCCCCGAAGACCCCACGATCTCAGATCAAGTTAACGAGTTTCTCTCCACCATCCACCCCCAGTCCCCCTGGACCACGCTCCGCCAGTACTTCCTCCTCTGCCTGTTTGTCTACACAGACGGCATCGTCCTAGGAACGACCCACACCAAATGGCTCCTCAACCGCTGCCATCTGTACTGCCGAAGCCTCCGAATGCACCACAACCGAAGGAACAGCGAGACCTCCACCAAAGTAGCCCTCTGCAAGATCCTTGAAGACCCGCTCTTCCAGGACCAAGCATGGAAGTTCGCCAACGTCAGGAGCTCACGCCGCCGCGCCAAGGCCCTCGCCAAGCCCGAGAGTCAGTCCTGGCACAGCCTCAGAAAACTCCTGTCCACCCGCCCCAGATTCCCCGGTTCCCCCTCGGAACAACCCCTTCCTTCGCAGCCAACGCCTACCGACGCGGACCAACCCTCCCCCAGCACAGACGAGGACATCCCTCCTCCCATCCCTGGCATCACCACGATCCTCTCCTGGAACGCAGGCGCCATGACCCCAGAACGAATCATGCGACTGAACAACATGATCCAAGAGCACCATGCCGACACCGTCCTCATCCAAGAGACCATGCTCAGGGGAGAAAGCCCCAACGTCCCGCTGACCACAGTGGCCCACACAGACGGCCGCGTCATCAACGGCTCCACCCACGGCGGACTGTGGACTGGATGTCAAACCCCCCACAACACCGGAACCATCACCGAAGCATCGCCCAACCTCGAGTTCACGATCTTCACCCGCCACATTGGCACCACCCCGATTGCAATCGTCAACCTCTACCTCGGACACGACGACACCGTTCCTTACGACGACGCACGACTCATCAACTGCCTCAGATCCCTCCAGGACAAAGGCAACCTC
>JAUXWH010000117.1 GCA_030681365.1 Bradyrhizobium sp. | reverse complement strand
CGGTGGTCGCCTGCTTCGGCTGGCTGCCGGCGATGCGAATCGTGCCTGACGACACCAAGTTCGATTTCACCCGCTTTCGTCGCATCAGTTTTCCTATTTCGGCGCTGCTCTCGATTGCCGCGATCGTACTGTTCTTCACCCATGGGCTGAATTTCGGCATCGACTTCAAGGGCGGCACGCTGCTGGAAGTAAGGGCCAAGTCCGGCACCGCCGACATTGCGCCGATGCGGGCAACGCTGACCGGGCTTGGTCTCGGCGAAGTTCAGTTGCAGCAGTTCGGCGGACCGGCCGACGTGCTGATCCGCATCGCGGAACAGCCCGGCGGCGATGCCGCCCAGCAGGTAGCGGTGCAGAAGGTCCGCGGCGCGCTCGGCGAGTCAGTCGAGTATCGACGTGTCGAAGTCGTCGGACCGCGCGTTTCCGGCGAACTGCTGGCCTACGGCATGCTGGGGCTGATGCTCGCGATCTTCGGGATCCTGATCTATCTCTGGTTCCGGTTCGAATGGCAGTTTGCGCTCGGCGCCATGATCGCCAACGTCCATGACATCGTGCTCACCATCGGCTTCATGTCGATCACCCAGATCGATTTCGATCTGACCAGTATCGCGGCGTTGCTGACGATTCTCGGCTACTCCCTGAACGATACCGTCGTGATCTATGACCGGATCCGGGAAATGCTGCGGCGCTACAAAAAAATGCCGATGCCGGAGTTGCTCAACGAGTCCATCAATTCGACGCTGTCGCGCTCGATCATCACCCACGTCACGGTGACGCTGGCCTTGCTGGCGCTGTACCTGTTCGGCGGTCACGCCATCCACAGCTTCACCGCCGTGATGATCTTCGGCGTGGTGCTGGTCGGCACCTACACCTCGATTTTCATCGCAGCACCGATCCTGATCTATCTCGGCGTCGGCGTTAACCGGGACGCACCGGAAAAGCCGTCCGGAAAGTGACGATGCCGGCCCCGTCGGACGCTCCGCATCTTCCGAGATCGGCGCCGATCGAGGCCTATGGCAAGGGCGGCTTCGCCTTCGCCGAGATGTCGCATCGCGGCTCGCTGCTGTGCCTGCCGGAGGCGATCTGGGCCTGGCCGGTGACCAGGCCTGAGGAGATCGACGGGGCCTCGCTGGTCCGCGTCTTCGAAGCGGCCAATGGGATCGATACGCTCATTATTGGCACCGGCACTGGCGTCTGGCTGGCGCCACCTGCGCTACGCGATGCCCTGCGCGCGGTGAGGGTGGTGCTAGACACGATGCAGACCGGACCCGCGATCACTACCTACAATATCATGATCGGCGAACGCCGGCGCGTCGCGGCGGCGCTGATCGCGGTGCCATGAACGGCGGGGAGGGCAACCGGGAATCCGCTTCGTTCTGCGCCGACCTGGTGCGCAGCCATGATTTCGCCCGCTACGCCTCCACGCTCTTCATGCCGTCCGACCAGCGCCGCGCGCTGCTGGCGGTCTACGCCTTGAATGTCGAGATTTCGCGGGTGCGCGAGCAGGTGAGCCAGCCGCTGCCCGGCGAAATGCGCCTGCAATGGTGGACCGACATGCTGGCGGGCACCAGCCATGGCGGCGTCGAGGGCAATCCGGTGGCGGCTGAACTGATGCAGGCGATCCGCAGCTACCGTCTGCCGGTCGAGCGGCTGTCGCGGCTGATCGATGAACACCAGTTCGATCTCTACAACGATCCGATGCCGACCATGGCGGCGCTGGAAGGCTACATCAACGATACCGCGTCCGCGCTGTTTTCGTTGGCCGCCGGAATCTGTGGCCGCCAATCCGATGAGATCGAGCACCTCGCGCGTCATGCCGGCCTCGCGCAGGGCATCGCCCAGGTGATCGCCGCATTGCCGCTGGATGCGTCGCGGCGCCAGTTGTTCGTGCCGCTGCAACTGCTGCAGCAGCACGGCATCGGGATGGAACTGGTGTTTGCCGGCAAGCAGACGCCGAAACTCCGTGTGACGCTGGAACAATTGATTGCCGAGGGACGAGGACATTTAAAGACGGCGTTGGCGCTGTTGGAGAGTGTGCCGCCGGAGGTCAGGCCGGTGTTCCTGCCGCTGGCGCTGGTCCGCCGCGACCTGCAACGGATGTCGCGCGCCGACACCGATCCGTTCGCTCCGCATCTCACGTCGCGGTTACGGACCCTGTGGACGTTGTGGCGGGCGTCAAGGTCGAAGGAATTTTCATAGGGTGCGGAGGCACTTTATGTTGCATCACTCATGGTCGCTATACTCCGCGAATGCGGTATCCAGTACGCCGCAGCCTCTCGATCGAATCTCAGACGCCTCTGGAATACTGAATCATCCGCCTTCGCGGGTGATGACGTTCTGTGATGGCGATTGCGCCAAATCACCCGCCTCAAAATTGAACCGGTCCCGCAAGTTCTTCCGCGACTCCAGAATGCTCTTCAGGAAGGCGCGGTCGGCGTCGCTGGTTATCATCGGCTCGATCAGGTCGAGCTGGTTCATCGCCACGAGTTGTAAAATCTCGGTGCGGGGCTTGCCGGCGGCGTCGCGCGGCAGCGCCTGCACCACCTGGATATGTTCCGGTGGCTTTGGGCCCTTTGCGGCCGTGAGTTCGCTGCGCAGTTGAACTTCGAGCGCGGGCTGGTCGGCTTCCACAAAGGCATAAAGCCCCACGCCGGTGCGGCGGTCGGCGAAGGCGACGATGGCGACGTCGCCGACCTCAGGATTTTTACGGATCAGCTCGAGCAGAACCGGCGCGTCGTTGACCAGCCGCCGGCCGCCGCCTTCGCGGTCGGTAAAGTTGAACAGGCCGCGGGTAATGGCGCGGTAGACTTTCTTGCCGGTCATCAGCCAGACGCTGGCGACGGCCGATTTGCGCGCCAGGATCTTGCGCTCTGCCGGCGTCAGCGCCTCCGGTGCGTAGCTGCGCTTGTGCTTGAGCAGGTGCCGCAGATCCTCATAGGCCGCGATCCGGAACAGCTTGCTGCGCGATTCGAAGCAGGCCGCGAGCTGGAAGTCCGTGACATAGGCGCGGCCATCGGTGCCGCGTAGCCAGTTTTGTTCCTTGGCGAGATCGTTATGGCAGATGCCGGCGCGATGCATTCTTCGCAGCGCCAGCTTGGCCGAACGAAAATAAGCGGCGTCGCCATGCGGCTTGGCCATTTGCAGCGCCACGCCGTTGATAAATCCGCGCACCAGTGCCTGCTTGCCGGCCCACAACAGTTCCGGTCCGACATCGAGATCGCGCGCCAGCGCCAGCGCCCGAGCCTCGCGTCCGAACAGATGGCGCGCCGGCAGCCGGGACCACCACGGCACCTGATCGAGTCGGCGCAACACGGCGTCGACTTCGCCGCCATCCCTTCGAAAGCGCCCGCGCTCGACGGTCGAAAATACGTCGCGTTTGAGCAGCACGCCTTCGGTCCAGCGCGCCAACAGCACGGCGGCGTCTTCTTTCGGGAGACTCATGAAATGCTCACGCCGCAGCTTGGACGCGCAGATGATCGGCTATCCAGCGATCGAGATCGGACAGCGCCCGCGCGCTCATCGCCTGCTTCTTCGCCACGGTCTTTTCGTTGCCGCGCAGCCGGGTGCCGTCGGGTTTTTTGGTGGGGGCGCTGGCCAGCGGTGGAAACAGCCCGAAATTGATGTTCATCGGCTGGAACGAGCGCGGGCCAGCATCGATGGTCTCGATGTGGCCGCCGGTAATGTGGCCGAGCAGCGAGCCCAGCGCCGTGGTCGAGGGCGGCGGCGCCAGCGAGGCCGCGCGGGCATCGGCGGCGGCATAGAGGCCGGCCATCAACCCGATGCTGGCGGATTCCACATAGCCCTCGCAGCCGGTCATTTGTCCGGCGAAGCGCAGCCGCGGCTGGGCGCGCAGCCGCAGCTGTGTGTCCAGAAGTTTCGGCGAATTCAGGAAGGTATTGCGGTGCAGGCCGCCGAGCCGGGCGAATTCGGCGTTCTCGAGCCCGGGAATGGTGCGGAACACGCGCTGCTGGGCGCCATGCTTCAGCTTGGTCTGGAAGCCGACCAGATTGTAGAGTGTGCCGAGCTTGTTGTCCTGGCGCAGCTGCACGATGGCATAGGCCTTCACGGTCGGATCGTGCGGATTGGTCAGCCCGACCGGTTTCATCGGCCCGTGGCGCAGGGTCTCGCGGCCGCGTTCGGCCATCACCTCGATCGGCAGGCAGCCGTCGAAATAGGGCGTATTGGTTTCCCACTCCTTAAAGTCGGTCTTCTCGCCCGCGATCAGCGCGTCGACGAAGGCGTCGTACTGCTCCTTGTTCATGGGGCAGTTGATGTAGTCGGCGCCGGTGCCGCCGGGGCCGACCTTGTCGTAGCGCGACTGAAACCACGCCGCCGACATGTCGATGGAATCCCGGTGCACGATCGGAGCGATGGCGTCGAAGAACGCCAGCGCGTCCTCGCCCGAGAGTTCGCGGATAGCTTCCGCCAGCGGCGCGGAGGTGAGGGGCCCCGTCGCGACGATGACATTGCCCCAGTCCGCGGGCGGCAGGCCGCCGATCTCGGTCCGGTCGATCTCGATCAACGGATGATCATTGAGGGCTTTGGTGACGGCAGCCGAAAATCCGTCGCGGTCCACCGCCAGGGCGCCGCCGGCGGGCACCTGGTTGGCGTCGGCGGCCCGCATGATCAGCGAGCCCAGCCGGCGCATTTCGGCGTGCAGCAGGCCAACGGCGTTGTTGGCGGCGTCATCGGAGCGGAAGGAATTGGAGCAGACCAGCTCGGCGAGGCCATCGGTGCGGTGGGCCTCGGTCATCCGCACCGGGCGCATCTCGTGCAGGACCACGGCAACGCCGGCACTGGCGACCTGCCAGGCCGCTTCCGAACCGGCGAGGCCGGCACCGATGATATGGACGGTTTCAGTGGGAGGTTTGCTGGCGTTCATGGCCGAGAGAGGTAGCGCGTTTTCAGGCCAAGTGGAATGCACAGCAGATACGACAACGCCCGCAGCGAGGCGGGCGTTATCCGTTCGTCAGCCGGCTGAGAAACGAATCAGCCGTTGTAGGTACCGGCTGCAACGCGCGGAATGTCCGAGCGATCCAGACCGATATCGGACAGTTCGCGATCGCTGAGCTGGGACAATTCGCTGACATTGCGCTGATAATCCCGGAACGCCTGGATCATGCGGATGAGCGAGAGCAACATAGGTAGACTCCTTGAAAATACGATTCAGCTCTTGGAGGAAGCCTTATCGTTGGAATGAATATAGAAGATCATACCGCAGTGCAGAAGTTCCAATGTTGCGGTGCAGCTAGGTGAAAAACGCATGGCAATGGTAAGAATCGGTTAATCTTTCGAGAGGCGTCCGAGCACTGGGGATGAAAGTCAGGAAATGATCAAAAACTCCGTTCAATCACGGGCTTGTCGTAGGGATGACACGTCATCCTGGCGATCGAGGCAAATTCGCTAACGCCTTGTGCTTGAAGTGGGGCGCGAAAACAGCGTGCACAAGGCTTCATCAAGGATCGGACACACATGCGTGATTCGCATGCACCGGCTCCATAACTATGAATATATATTCATTCTGTGTCGTTGGAATTGGGGGGGGGACCGCCGTGCGTCGGGATCAGGGTGCGCGAGAAAGCTGGGTCGCGAAGTGCGCGATCGTCTTCGAATAGACTTCGCTCTTGTTCCATTGCTTGATCACCGCGAAATTGGCGCCGTCGGTCTCCCAGCCCTTGCCGCGCTGCCAGCCATGGCCGGCGAGAAAATTGGCGGTCGAAGCCAGCACATCCGGCGCGCTGCGCAACAGGTCGCGGCGCCCGTTGCCGTCGAAATCGACGGCGTATTTGATCCAGGACGACGGCATGAACTGAGTCTGGCCGAGTTCGCCCGCCCAGGCGCCGCGCATTTCGGATGGAGCGAGATCGCCGCGATCGACGATACGCAGCGCGTCGATCAATTCGGCCCGGAACAGCTCCGGCCGCCGGCAGTCGTAGGCCAGCGTTGCCAGCGAGCGCAGCGTCGAAAATTTCCCGATGTTGACGCCGTAGTCGGTCTCCAGCCCCCAGATCGCCACCAGCACCTCGGCAGGCACGCCGTATTCTTTTTCGATGCGCGAGAGCAGCGAACCATACTGCTTCAACATGTTGGCGCCGCGCGTGAGCCGGGGAGGGATCATGCGGCCGGAGAACTCCTCAAAACTCTGGCTGAAGACGCGCTGCGACTGATCGCGGGAGAGCACGCTCTTGTCCAGCGTGACGCCGCTCAGGCCCGATGCAATGGCGGATTGCGAAATTCCCTTGGCGGCGGCTTCGGTCTTGAAATCGTCGAGCCACGCCTCGAAGCTCCCGGTGCCGCAGCGCGGCGCGGCTGCCGCAGGCGTTGCCAGCACAACGCTGATTGCGATCGCTCTGAACAGACCTCGAAAGCTCATTTCGCCAAATGTCGGCGGCAACCACGGCCAAAACAAGGCTCACGTGAACGCTCACTATTTCAGGTGGTCAGACAACGGACCTCTGCAAGCCGCCGGTCAACATCACCCCGGCGGCTTGGCGGCGATACCCATCCTCAGACGTCGTTCTTGCGCTTCCACGGGAACAGGTTGGCCGGAAAATCCGCTGCTGGACGCCGCTCGCGACGCGTGCGAGGTGGCAGCGGTTGTGGATTGAACTCGGGCACGACGACCTCGCGATAGAGGTGCCAGGTGGCATGGCCGAGCAGCGGGATGACGATGGCGAGGCCGAGGAAGAACGGCAGCGATCCCGCGACCAGCAATGCCGCGACGATCAATCCCCATGCCGCCATCGGCACCGGATTGCGCGCCACCACGCGCAGCGAGGTCACCATGGCGTCGCCGACGCCGGCGTGACGTTCGAGCATCAGCGGAAACGACACCACGCTGACGCTCAGCGCCACCACCGCGAACAGGAAGCCGACGCCGCAGCCGACGACGATCAGCCACCATCCCTGCGACGTCGTCAGCACACGCCGCGCGAAATCCGGAATGCCGGCCGCGGCCTCGTAACCGAACGCCGCGACATAGATCGCCTGCGCCGTGGCGACCCAGACTACGAACAGCGCCAGCAGCAGCGTGCCGAGCCCGAGCATGGCGCCGAACGACGACGAGCGCAGCACCTCGACCGCATCCCACGCGGAGGCCTGTTCGCCGCGCTCACGGCGGCGGCTCAGCTCATAAAGGCCGAGGGCTGCGAACGGCCCGAGCAGGGCAAAGCCCGCGGCCAGCGGAAACAGCAGCGGCAGAACGGAATAGCCGAGCACGGTGCGCGCCAGCACCAGTCCGAGCACCGGATAGATCACACAGAGAATGATGGCATGGCTGGGCACCGCCTTGAAATCCTCCCAGCCGAGCCGCAGCGCTCGATGCAGGTCGGACAGACCGATGGTTCTAATGACGGGGGCCGCTGGGTTATCCGGTGCCGTGAGCGGCGTGGAATTGTCGGAAACATTGCCCTGGTACGGCGTTGCCATGGTCTTCGTCTCCCTTTGTGTGACGGCCTGATGTCACGCCGTTGCGGGCGCCGACGAGCCGTCGACTGAAAACGATCGCAATCAGGGCCAGGCGCGAAGACAGGAAACCGAAATGGGCCATGTCGCGAACTGAACCACGAGCGTACTCCCAATCATCGACGCCGTCGCTCACGCTTCGGTGAATGCCGCATTGGCAAGCCTCGGCCGGGGCGCTAAGGTTCGGGCGGGCTGTCTGCAAATTCTTTCAGGAGAAGACCATGAGCATTTTCGGAAAAATCATGAGCGCGATCTTTGGCACCAAGGCCGATGCCGCTCCTGCTGACGGCGGCACAGCTGCCGGCTCAGGCGGATCGGCGGCCGCGCCTGCTGCCACCGTCGACGTCGCGCCGATCCTGGACGCTGCGGTAAAGGCCAAGGGCGAAAAACTGGCATGGCGGACTTCGATCGTCGACCTGATGAAGGCGCTCGATATCGATTCCAGCTTCACCGCGCGCAAGGAGCTCGCCAAGGAGCTCGGCTACACCGGCGACAGCAACGATTCCGCCAGCATGAATATCTGGCTGCACAAGCAGGTGATGACGAAACTCGCCGCCAATGGCGGCAAGCTGCCGCCCGATCTGAAGGACTAGCCCGGCGGGCAGCCGACGGATCGTCGGACGAAATCAAAAGGCCCGCCGTTCGGCGGGCTTTTTTTTTAAGCGGACGAACGCAGGGATTAATGTCCGGCACCGTGCGTGGCCATGTCCCAGGCCGCGGATCGCAGTTCACCGCGGTTGAGGCCGATGTCGCGCAGGATATGATCGTCGAGCCTGCTGATGCTGGTGAGTTGCGATCGATAGCGAAAGTATTGCGCGATGGCGCCGACAAGTGATGCGATGAACATGACCGATTTTCCGGGAAGTTGAGCATGGGGGCACGAGCATGTGCCGATGCGCTTTCCTCGCACCGATCCGTTAACCGTTCATTGCGCTGCAGCAAGGTCCACGTAGTGTTACGGAGGGCTGCAATGCATGGCTGGGTCCCGAGAATTGCCCACCCGGACCTGCCTCGCGGGTAAAGGTTTGCTCACCCTGTCAGATCGGCGAATTCCGGGTGCTTGCGCAGATAATCCACCACAAAACCGCAGCCGGCGATCACCTTCAACCCGTCTGCGCGGATCAGCTGCAGCGCGCCGTGCACCAGCTCGGATGCGATGCCACGGCCGCGCAGCGCGGGGGGCGTTTCGGTGTGGGTAATGACGACGGCCGACGGCGTCAGCCGATAATTCGCGAACGCCAGCGTGCCCTCGACATCGAGTTCGAACCGGCTTTGCACCTTGTTATCGCGAACGGCTGCTGGCGTCATTTCTTCAACTCTCTGAAAGCGATTACATCCGTCATTTAGGCGCACGAACCTGCCGACGCAACTCTGCGACCAGGTAGCGGCGCTGCCTTCAGCCGCTCTCCGCCTGCAGCAGATCGGCATAATCCGGGTGCTTGCCGATCCAGCCCTTCACGAACGGGCACTGCGCGATCACCTTCAGGCCATCTGCCCGCACCTGCTCGAGCGCGCCCTGAATCAGCTTCGAGCCGACGCCCTTGCCGCCGAGTTCGGCGGGAACCTCGGTATGAACGAAGGTGACGACGCCGGCGTCGAGCTCGTAATGGGCCGCGGCGACATGGCCGTCGACCGCGAGTTCGAAGCGGCGTCGCGCCTTGTTGTTGGAAACCACGTCGTTCATGCTATCCAATTCCTCAGCTGCGGCCGGGATGTTTTTTGCCGTCCGATTGCAACGAAATAACGCGCAGATCCGGTCTTGCAAGCTCCCAAGGCCTATCCCACGTGTTGGGAAGACATACGCCCCCGATGCGGCCGGACCGGTCGTCTGACAGTCGGAGTGTCATGCTCGGCAGCCGCTGACGTATGCCTCTTTTGAAGGGAGGTCTACAATGTCGAATTTTCGCTTTTTGGACACTCATCGAACCTGGGAAGACTGGTGCGGCATGCTGCTTGGCCTGCTGATCGTGTTGTCGCCATGGTTTCCCACCGAGCCGGACCATGGGTTCAATGCGGACAGCGGCTTCGTGATCCTGAATGCGTTCATGATCGGCATCCTGGTGTTCGGCCTCGCCCAGCTTGAGTATGTGGCGCTGCAGCGTTGGGAGGAGGTGGCCGCACTCCTGGCCGGGTTGTGGCTGATCGGCTCGCCCTATGTGCTCAGTTATTCCGGTACGCTCGGCATCTGGCACGTCAGTCTTGGCGGACTGGTGGTGCTACTGGCCGCCCTGCAGTTGTGGCAGGACTGGGATTTGAACGATCAGGATTTGGCCAGGCACGGGCAATAGCCGGCATCGGTCCGTAATCTGGCTGTCCTCAATCGGGTCAGATCAGCCTATAAGCGAAAGGCGCACGCGGTCGTCTTGCCGGCGGGCGTAGCGCGTCTGGTCTGGAGAACGTCATGACGAGCCAAAAGGGCCCCAACATCAAGAAGAAGCAGAAATGCAAGAATTGCGAGGGCAAGGGCCTGCTAAAGAAGGGCGACAAGGTGGTGAAGTGTCAGCGCTGCGGCGGAACAGGCTTGCGGTAAGCATGCTGCCGTCGCGCCGGCTCAAGAACGGCCCTCGTCGGGAATATTCAACACCACGCCGCAGGCCTTGCAATGCACCGCGTCACGGTCGTGGCGCTGCAGGCCGCAGGTCGGGCAGGGAAAACGCACCTTGTCCGGGTTCAGCAGCGCGCGGGCGAGATTGAAGAACAGGGTGACGCCGAAAATCATGATGACGACCGAGATCAGCCGGCCGAGCGTGCCGGGCAGGGTGATGTCGCCGAAGCCGGTGGTGGTCAGCGCCGTCACCGTGAAGTACAGCGCGTCGGCGTAATTCGTGATCTGGTCGTTGCGGAATTTCTGGGTCTCGTAGACGATCGCGGTCATCACGAAGATGAACACCGCAAGGTTGGTGACGGCGAAGATGACCTCCTCGTTGCGCCGGAAGAAGGGGCTGTCGATGCGCAGGCGCACCAGCATCTGATAGTCGCGCAGCAGCCGCAACGTTCGCAGAATACGAAGGAAGCCGCCGCCCTCTCCGGCCAGCGGCGCGAGGAATGAAACGATGGCTATCACGTCGGTCCAGGTCGAAAACCGCGTGAATTCGCGCAACCGGTGCCGGCTGACCAGCAGCCGTGCCGAGAAATCGGCGAGGATCACGAGACCGAACAACACGTCGAGCGCCTCGATCGTGTCGTTGGTGGGCAGGAACGAGGTCGCGATGATGAACACCACCGTGACGATATCGAATCCGAGCAGGGCATAGCGGAAACGGACGCCGCGCGGCGTTGCGCCTTCATAGAGCTGGCGGATACGGGTTTTCAGGGCGGCAAAGGTCATGGCGACATCTACATCCGTTTAGGCGTATTATTGCAATCATTTGATCGTCCCAGTTCCGGAGCCCTCCACGTGATCGATACCGTACCCGCGGCCGCGCCCCCCGGCGGCATCCTGCGCATGTCCCGCCGGGTCATGAATCTCGCTTACATGCTGACGCAAAATGCCCGGCGGCATGGCGAGCGTCCCGGCTTCATCTGGGGCGAGCGGTCCTGGAGCTGGCGCGAGATCGACGGGCATGTCTCGGCGCTGGCGGCGGCGCTGGCCGCCCATGGCATCGTCAAGGGCGACCGCATCCTGGTGCATGCGAAGAATTGCGACGAGATGTTCTGGTCGATGTTCGCGGCCTTCCGGCTCGGCGCCGTCTGGGTTCCCACCAATTTCAGGCTGATGCCGGACGAGGTGGCGTATCTCGCGACCGCCTCCGGCGCCCGGGCGTTCCTATGCCACGGCGATTTCCCCGACCATGCCGCCGCGGTGGCGGCCGCCAGCCCGGCGCTCGCTTTCACCTGGCGGATCGGCGAGGGAGCATTCGGCGAGAAATCGGTTGCCGAGGTCATATCAGCGCATGCCGGCGCTGCCTTCGAAAACACCGCGGTCGACTATGACGATCCCTGCTGGTTCTTCTTCACCTCGGGCACCACGGGGCGCTCCAAGGCGGCGGTGCTGACCCACGGCCAGATGGCGTTTGTGGTGACCAATCATCTGGCCGACCTGATGCCCGCTACGACGGAGCGCGACGCGTCCCTGGTGGTGGCGCCGCTGTCGCACGGCGCCGGCGTGCACCAGCTGGTACAGGCCGCGCGCGGCGTGCCGACCATCCTGCTGCCGTCGGAGCGGTTCGACATCAACGAGGCGTTCCGGCTGATCGAAGCTCACGGTGTCACCAATATCTTTACCGTGCCGACCATCCTGAAGATGATGGTCGAGCACCCCGCGGTCGATCGTTTTGACCATTCCTCGTTGCGCTACATCATCTATGCCGGCGCCCCGATGTACCGCGAGGACCAGAAGACGGCCTTGAAAAAGCTCGGCAAGGTGCTGGTGCAGTATTTCGGGCTCGGCGAGGTCACCGGCAACATCACGGTGCTGCCGACGGAGCTGCACGATGCCGAGGACGGGCCGCAGGCGCGGATCGGCTCCTGCGGCTATGAGCGCACGGGCATGCAGGTCTCGATCCAGGGCGATGACGGGCGCGAACTCAAACCATTCGAGACTGGCGAGATCTGCGTGATCGGCCCGGCCGTGTTTGCCGGCTACTACGACAACCCCGAAGCCAACGCCAAGGCGTTTCGCGACGGCTGGTTCCGCACCGGCGATCTCGGCCATATGGACGAGGAAGGCTTCGTCTACATCACCGGCCGCGCCTCCGACATGTATATCTCCGGCGGATCCAACATCTACCCGCGCGAGGTGGAGGAGAAGATCCTGACTCATCCCGCGATCGGCGAGGTGGCGATCGTCGGCGTGCCGGACCCGGTCTGGGGCGAGGTCGGCATCGCCGTCTGTGTGGCGAGGGAGGGAGCGGCCGGCGTGAGCGAACTCGAGCTCGCCACGTTTCTCGCCGCCAAGGTGCCGCGCTACAAGATGCCGAAGCGTTTCTTCTTCTGGGAGGCGCTGCCGAAATCCGGCTACGGCAAGATTCCGAAGCGGCTGGTGCGCGATGAACTCGAGGCGCGGGGCCTGCTCGACGGCAACCAGCCAGCCGATGGTGGTCGCTGAGAGATGCGAAGCATCAAGCAACCCGGTCCACCCACGCCCGAGCGCATCCAATGGGTGGAGGCGAGGGGACGCGCTTTCTCCTTCACGCTCGAAGCCGGGCTGCCGCTGCTGGAATCCGCGCGCCGCGGCTTTGCCGCGCAAGGCTTTGTCGGCGGCGTGCTGAACATCCAGGACGGCGCGCTCGGCCCGTTCGCCTATGTGATGCCGGCGCTGTCGAAGACCGGCGTCAACGCCGCCTTCTACAGCGATACGTTCCGGCCTGCCGGCATCACGCGGCTGCAGATCGGCGCGATGACCCTGGGGCAGCGCGACGGCGCGCCGTTCTTCCATTGCCATGCGCTGTGGACGGAAGCCGATGGCCGCGCCGGCGGCGGCCATATCCTGCCGGAAGAAACCGTTGTCGCCGAGCCCTTTGCGGTGGAGGCGTTCGGCATCGAGGGCGCGATGTTCGTGGGCGAGCCTGACCCGGAGACCAATTTCAAACTGTTCGGGCCGGTTGCTTGCGCGGCCTCTGCCGCCGAGACGACCAGCCGCGCCTTCGCGTTGCGGCTGCGCCCGAACCAGGATCTTGCCGGCGCGCTGCAGGCGTTCTGCCGCGACCGCGGCATCACACGGGCAAAACTTCACGGCGGCGTCGGCAGCACCATCGGCGTGCGCTTCACGGACGGCCGCATCGTCGAACCGTTCGCAACCGAACTGGCGATCCGCTCGGGACGCATCGCGGCGAGGGCGGGCGGCGCGCTCGAAGCCGAGTTGGATATTGCCGTTGTCGATTACACCGGCGGCCTCGCCGAGGGCCGGATCGAGTGCGGCGACAATCCGGTGCTGATGACGATGGAGCTGGTGCTGGAGGTGGTCGACGACGCCGGTTCGTAGCCTCGATTGAGACGGCCGTGCCCGCTCGCTGCGAAAATATCCAAAACAACCCCATGTACAGTAGCGCGGGGTCGAGTTGAAGGTAATATCATACTATACCCTCGCATTGAATAGTCTTCCGAGGCGCTGTGGCTGACACCGGGGACCCTGGCTTTCAAACCAGCTATGTTCCCGCTATGTTCCAATCCATTGGGAGCAAAGGCATGGCCTCCAAACGAAACCGCCCGATCAATCTGCCCGCGCCGTACCTCCGGCGCATCTGGCTTGAACCGTCGCGCATCGCCGACCGCGCGGCCTATCCGTTCTGCCTGCCGTTCCTGGGCGATGATTTCGAGCTGACCTTCGATCGCTCCATCACCATCATCGTCGGCGAGAACGGCACCGGCAAATCCACCTTGCTCGAAGGCGTCGCCGTGCTCGCCGGCTACGATGAGGCCGGCGGCGGCAAGGGCTATCGGCCAGTTGACTATTCCATCGCCATCGAGGCGATGGGCGGCAGCCTCTCCGGCGCGCTGCGCGCCAGCTGGATGCCGAAGGTTACCAATGGCTGGTTCTTCCGGGCCGAGAGCTTCTTCTCCGTCGCCAGATATCTCGACGAGGCGGCGCGTGAACCGCTGAGCGGACCGCCGCCGGATTTCCTCTCCCATTCGCACGGCGAGGGTTTCATGCGCTTCTTCGAGGAGCGCTGCCAGCGCCAGGGCATCTACATCTTCGACGAACCGGAATCCGCGCTGTCGCCGGCGCGCCAGATGGAATTTTTGAAGCTGATGCGCCGGATGGAAAACTCAGGCCATTGCCAAATCATCATGGCCACGCATTCGCCGATGCTGATGGCCTATCCCGGCGCGCGGCTGCTCCGATTGACGAAATACGGGCTGGAGCCGGTGAACGTGCAAGATACGGATCACTACAAGGTCATGCGCGAGTTTTGCGAGGATCCGGCGGGGTTTGTGGAGGCGGTGATGGAGGAGTGGACACCTCGCCGGCGGGATACGGATCGGTTCTGATAGCACGTGACTCTGCGAGCCCCGGGAGAAGGCTCCACCCATCCTACGCGCTGCGTTCCGCTGTATTCGATGTTCCGACGCTATTCTGGAACTCTCCGGAAGAATTGGAAGGCAAACTGAAGATCGCCATCGATCAATTTACGACGTCACCCGGAAAATACGTGTAGCCCGGTTGCCGACGAAATTCCGGCGCGATCTTGGGACGGCGCCCCGGCTCCAACTAACGAGTTGTAACGACGTCGACTGTTCACTCCAACACATTGCTCAGCCTAAAGCGCTTGTGTTCGGCGCGACGTACACCCGCGTTGCGGCGCCGCAGCCTCACTCCGCCGCCTCGCTAGCCCCGCGCTTCCTTTTCCTCCCATCCGCCTTGGCCAGCACCGGTCCCAGAAACTTCCCCGTGTAGCTCCGTGGCGCTTTCACGATATCTTCCGGCGGACCCCAGGCGACGATTTCGCCGCCGCCGTCGCCGCCTTCTGGGCCGAGGTCGATGACCCAGTCGGCGGTCTTGATGACTTCGAGATTGTGCTCGATCACCACCACCGTGTTGCCCTGCGACACCAGTTCGTGCAGCACTTCCAGCAGTTTCTTGACGTCGTGAAAGTGCAGGCCGGTGGTCGGCTCGTCCAGGATGTAAAGCGTGCGGCCGGTGGCGCGCTTTGACAGTTCTTTTGCGAGCTTGACGCGCTGGGCTTCGCCGCCTGACAGCGTCGTGGCCTGCTGGCCGACATGGATGTAGTCGAGGCCGACGCGGTGTAGCGTTTTAAAAGTTTCGCGGACGCGGGGGACGGCCTTGAAGAACTCGGCGGCTTCTTCCACGGTCATGTCGAGCACGTCGGCGATGCTCTTGCCCTTGAACAGCACTTCGAGGGTTTCGCGGTTGTAGCGCTTGCCCTTGCAGACGTCGCAGGTGACGTAGACATCCGGCAAAAAGTGCATCTCGATCTTGATGACGCCGTCGCCCTGGCAGGCCTCGCAGCGCCCGCCCTTGACGTTGAAGGAGAAGCGGCCGGGTTCGTAGCCGCGCGCCTTGGCTTCGGGCAGGCCGGCGAACCATTCGCGGATCGGCGTGAAGGCGCCGGTATAGGTGGCGGGGTTGGAGCGCGGGGTGCGGCCGATGGGGGACTGGTCGATGTCGATGATCTTGTCGATATGCTCGAGGCCCTCGAGGCGGTCGTGCGGCGCGGCGCCCTCGCTGGCGTTGTTGAGCTTGCGTGCGATCGCCTTGTAGAGCGTGTCGATGAGGAGCGTCGACTTGCCGCCGCCGGAAACGCCCGTCACGCAGGTGAACAGCCCCAGCGGAATCTCCGCCGAGACGTTTTTCAGATTGTTGCCGCGGGCGTTGATCACCTTGATGGTGCGGCGGTGGTTCGGCGGCTTGCGCTCGGGAATTTCCACCGACAATTCGCCGGTGAGATATTTGCCGGTCAGCGATTTCGGATTGTTCATGACCTCCGCGGGCGTGCCCTTGGCGACGATGTTGCCGCCATGGACGCCGGCGCCAGGGCCGACGTCGACAACGTAGTCGGCCAGCCGAATGGCGTCTTCGTCATGCTCCACCACGATCACGGTGTTGCCGAGGTCGCGCAGCCGCTTCAGGGTTTCCAGAAGCCGCGCATTGTCGCGCTGGTGCAGGCCGATCGACGGCTCGTCCAGCACATAGAGCACGCCTGTTAGCCCCGAGCCGATCTGGGAGGCGAGGCGAATGCGCTGGCTCTCGCCGCCGGACAGCGTGCCGGAGGCGCGCGCCAGCGTCAGGTAATTGAGGCCGACATCGAGCAGGAAGGAGAGCCGCTCGCGGATCTCCTTCAGCACGCGCGCGGCGATCTCGTTCTGCTGGGCGTTGAGCGCCTTGGGCACGGTCTCGAACCATTCGCCGGCGCGGCGCACCGACAGTTCCGAGATGTCGCCGATATGCTTGCCGTCGATCTTGACGCACAGCGCCTCCGGCTTCAGCCGGTGGCCGTGGCAGCTTCCGCAGGGCACGTTGGAAAAATACTTGCCGAGCTCCTCGCGCGCCCATTCGCTGTCGGTCTCGCGGTAGCGGCGGTCGATATTGGTGATGACGCCCTCGAACGGTTTCTTGGTGTCGTAGGAGCGCACGCCGTCTTCATAGGAGAATTTTATCTCATCATCGCCGGAGCCGTGCAGCAAGGCTTGCTGCACCTTCTTCGATAGATCCTTCCACTTGGTGTCGAGCGTGAACTTGTAGAATTTGCCGAGCGCGGTCAGGGTCTGGATGTAATAGGGCGAGGAGGATTTCGCCCATGGCGCGATCGCGCCCTTGCGCAGGGTCAGTTCCTTGTCGGGAATGACCAGGTCTTCGTCGATGTGCTGTTCGACGCCGAGGCCGCCGCAGGCCGGGCACGCGCCATAGGGATTGTTGAACGAGAACAGACGGGGCTCGATTTCCGGAATGGTGAACCCGGACACCGGGCAAGCGAATTTCTCCGAGAACAGGATCCGCTCGGCGCCGGTCTTGTCGTGAATTTTGGCAGTCTTCTTGTCGGACTTCTTCTCGCTCGGGGCGACGGCCGGCGCGTCGGCATATTCGATCACCGCCAGCCCCTCGGCGAGTTTCAGGGCGGTCTCGAAACTTTCCGCGAGGCGCTGGCCGATATCGGGACGCACCACGATGCGGTCGACCACCACGTCGATGTCGTGCGGGAATTTCTTGTCGAGCACGGGGGCTTCCGAAAGCTCGTGGAAGGCGCCGTCGATCTTGACGCGCTGAAACCCCTTCTTGAGGTATTCGGCGAGCTCCTTGCGGTACTCGCCCTTGCGGCCGCGCACCACGGGCGCCAGCAGATAGAGCCTGGTGCCCTCGGGCAGCGCCAGCACGCGGTCGACCATCTGCGAGACGATCTGGCTCTCAATCGGCAGGCCCGTCGCGGGCGAGTAGGGCACCCCGACCCGCGCCCACAGCAGCCGCATGTAGTCGTAGATCTCGGTGACGGTGCCGACGGTCGAGCGCGGATTCTTCGACGTCGTCTTCTGCTCGATGGAAATGGCGGGCGACAGCCCGTCGATCTGGTCGACGTCGGGCTTCTGCATCATCTCCAGGAACTGGCGCGCATAGGCCGACAGCGACTCGACGTAACGCCGCTGGCCCTCGGCATAGATGGTGTCGAAGGCGAGCGAGGATTTGCCCGAGCCGGACAACCCCGTGAACACCACGAGCTTGTCGCGCGGGATTTCCAGGTCGACGTTCTTGAGGTTGTGCTCGCGCGCGCCGCGAATCGTTATCGCGCGCATGCCGGAGCCCGAGGTCGATTGGCGCTTCGCCCTGATCACTTCATCCATAGCAGGCATTTCCTGGCGCGTTGGATCGCGCAGCGTTCGGGCGCGCATCGCCGGGCATGCCGGGATCGGTCGCCAATGGGTGAGTTCGGAACATAGGAAGAACGGGAGAGGATTTCCAGTGCTGCCCGCAAGCCATCAACGGTTTGTTGTGCTCATCGCGTTTTCAAGCGAAGCGGGAACCGGTTCGCGCGTGGAGCCCCCCGCAATGGCAACAGATGGCAGTACCGCGACCAACAAAAAGGCCGGCGCAAGGCCGGCCTTTCGTAACTCAATCGAGACCAGGTCGCGAATATCAGTACCGCGCGACGGCCGGACCACCGAACTTGTAGTTGATGCGGGCGGTGACGATATCGACATCCTGGCTGATGCGATCAGTCCGGATGGTGGCTCCCGCCGGGACGACGTTACCGGTGCCGATCATCACGATGTCGCGGTCACCCATGAAGAGATGGTTGTACTCGACGCCAAACGACCAGTTCGGGGTAAAGCCGTATTCGAGGCCGACGCCGACCGTGGCGCCCCAACGGGTATCGCTGGCCGAATCGAAGGCCACGCCGGTTGCAGGAATGATACCCGCATACTCGTTGCTGGTGACGGCCGCGCCGCCCTTGACGTACAGCAACGCGTTGTTCCAGGCGTAGCCGATCTGACCGGTGAAGAGACCGAAAGCATCGACCTTGGATTCGTTCCGGGTGGCGAGAAGCTGGGCGCTGACGTTGGATCCCGTGAAATCTGCCCAGTTACCCTGTGCTTCCAAGCCAAACACCCATTGGGAAGCCTGCCAGCGATAGCCGATCTGGCCGCCGACGGTGCCGCCCGATGCATCGTGACAACCCTCGGGCAGGTTCGGAACGACGGGGCCGACCAGAACGAAATTGGTGATGTCCCAGCAATTGCGGCTCGAACCCCAACCGCCGTTGGCGCCGATATAGAAGCCGCTCCAGTCGTACATCGCAGCGACCATCGGGGGCGCCTTGGTGTAGGGACGCGCGGCCATGTCGGCTGCCGAGGCGGACGTCGCCATTACGATCAGGCTGGCTGCTCCAAGCAATACCTTCTTCATTTTTCTTCTCCTGGACGTTCCAAATAAAAATTTGTCCGGAAAATCCTACAGGGGAATCGTAAAAAATCCTGTCACCCAAAAGTGACAGGCAGAAGGGAAATGATGAAAACCTCGCGCCAAGCGTGCAAACAGAAGGGCCGGCGCAAGGCCGGCCTTTCTTAGCTCAATCGAGATTCGGTCTGGGATATCAGTACTTCGCGACGACCGGGCCGCCCCAGCGGTAGTTGACGCGGGCGGTAACCAGATCGACGTCCTGACGGATGCGCTCGGTGCCGAAGAACACGCCGGTCGTATCGGTAAAGGTGTAGGTCTTGTCCTGCATGAACATGTGGTCGTATTCGACGGCAAACGACCAGTTCGGGGCGAAACCATATTCGAAACCGACACCGACCACGCCACCCCAGCGGGTATCGTCAACCGTGTTGGTGAGCGGCAGACCGGTAATGGTGGAGAGCTGCCGATAGCGATCCGAGGTCACCGCGGCGCCGCCCTTTACGTAGAGCAGGGCGTTGTTGAAGGCGATACCGACCTGACCGGTGAACAGTCCGAAGGCGTCGACGCGGGTGTCGTTGGTGATGGCCAGAGCAGTCGGGCTCTGGTTGCGGCCGTGGAAATCAGCCCAGTTGCCCTGCGCTTCCAAGCCGAAAACCCACTGCGAGGCCTGCCAGCGATAGCCGATCTGACCGCCGACGGTGCCGCCGGTCGCATCGTGGCTGCCGTCGGAGGCGACGAACACGCCGGCCGGCGTGAGGAAATCCCAGCTCTTGTGGCTCGATCCCCAGCCGCCGTTGACGCCGACGTAGAAACCGCTCCAGTTGTAGATCGAGGCGATCACCGGGGGCGCCTTGGTGTAGGGACGCGCGGCCATATCCGCAGCCGACGCGGGAGCAGCCATGCCCAGCGCAACGAAACCAACGGTACCCAGCAAGAGCTTCTTCATCTCATCGTCTCCATTTCATTCCGCTTCCTTTGGTCCCGAAGCGGTTTGAATTCCGGGGCGAGCGCCCGATCAATTTCAGGGACGAGAATATTCGATTCCACAGGAAATACCGTCTCCGAAATGCAACACTCGGTTGCGAACTGAAGGGGCCGGAAGCTAATGATTTGTTAGGGGAATATTGGAAAACGGCGGGAACCGGACGGAACTTTTGACACCCGAGACCCGGCCGCCCGAGCCGCGGAACCGGGGTGTTCGGTGCAGATGAGGCAAGCCGAGAACAAAACTGGAACATTTCCGGCCGGAGTGCTATATGTGGATAACCCTGCGACGACAGGGGGATCGCAGGGCGCGCGGCGGCAGCGAGCGTATAGGGTCGGGTTCAACATGGTGGTCCGAAACATGGTCCTGAAGGCGATCCCGGAATTCAGCCGGCGACCGATGGATCCGGACGGTTCAGTACATTCCAGGAGTGGAGAGCGGCGATGGCGGGAAGCGTAAACAAGGTGATTCTGGTCGGAAATCTCGGCAAGGATCCGGAAATCCGGCGGACCCAGGACGGGCGGCCGATCGCCAATCTGAGTGTGGCGACCTCCGAAACCTGGCGCGACAAGGCCACCGGCGAGCGCAAGGAAAAGACCGAGTGGCATCGCGTGGTGATCTTCTCCGAGCCACTTTGCAAGATCGTCGAGCAGTATCTCAAGAAGGGCGCCAAGGTTTACATCGAAGGTGCGCTGCAGACCCGCAAATGGACCGACCAGTCCGGCGTCGAGAAATACTCGACCGAAGTGGTGCTGCAGGGGTTCAATTCGACGCTGACCATGCTCGACGGCCGCAGCGGCGCCGGCGGCGGCGGCAATTTTGGGCCGGACGAGTCCGGCGGCGATTTCGGCTCCAGCGGTCCGTCCAGCGCGGCGCCGCGCCGCGCGGTTGCGGCAGGCGCCGGCGCCCGCAATAGCGACATGGACGACGACATTCCGTTCTGATCGCGGCTCAGCGTTCGAGAGACGAGAATTTTCAGTCATGGCCGGGCTTGCAGAGTCCGGCCATGATGCGTTTCGAGCGCCTTGCGAATAAACTTGACAGTGGAAAGATGCATGTAAATACTTATTACATCGATCCTCTCGTCAGGTCTCGCAGGGTTTTGGATGTCGCTCGCTCCGCTGCTCGCCGCCGCTCCGGAAATCCAGCTGCATGCCTACGCCGCATTGGCGGCCTTCGTGCTCGGCGGGGTTCAGTTCGCAGCGCCCAAGGGCACGCTGCCGCACCGGACGCTGGGGTGGATATGGGTCGCGCTGATGCTGGCGGTCAGCGCGTCTTCGTTCCGGATCCACGGCATCAAATTGTGGGGGCCGTGGAGCCCGATTCACCTGATCTCGGTGTTCACGCCGATCATGCTGGTGGTGGCGGTGGTGGCCGCCCGCAGGCACCGCGTCCGCGCCCACAAGATCACGATGATCTCGATCTATGCCGGCGCGCTGATCCTGGCGGGGCTGTTTACGCTGCTGCCCGGCCGGCTCATGCACGAGGTGCTGTTCGGATCCTGAAAGGCCGCAGAAAGCAGCGGTCGGGGCAGGCGGCTTTTCGCCTGCTTCGGGTAGCTGGATTCGCAAGCCCGGCAGGCTGCATCAACCCGCTCCTAAGTCCATGAAAAAACGAAGGGAAAAACCGCTGGCGCTTGGTGTTTAGGGGTGGTTAGAAAGGCCTCGATACGCTATATGATTCTGAGCCAAAACTGACCGGATTTCCCCTTTGTCTGAACCTGAAAATGAGAAGCCCGGCGAGCCGCCGGCGCCCTCGGATATTCGCCCCGTATCCATCCTCGA
>JAUXWH010000112.1 GCA_030681365.1 Bradyrhizobium sp. | reverse complement strand
GCGACACCGCCGACGCGTTCGGCGGCACGCAGGATCGGCGCATACGCGGCGAAGTCCGAATTCTCGGTCCGTTTCCAGGTGTAGCCGCCGACAAGTCCGCCCGGCCGCAACACGCGCTTCATCTCGGCGAACGCCTTGGCACGATCGGGAATGAAATGAATCACCAGGGCGGAGGCCACGACATCGAATGAGCGGTCGTCGAACGGCATTGCCGTCGCATCGGCCACTTCGAACCTGTGGCCAGGCAATAGCTCGCGGACGTACTCGATCTGCTCCGGCGACGGATCGAGGCCTGCGATCGACGCCGGCTCGCACCTTGCGAGGATGAGTTCGCTGAACGCGCCTGTGCCACAGCCCACGTCGAGCCAGGGCGCGCCCCTGGCTGGATTAAACCAGGCTAAAAACTTCTCACCCACCGCGCGGCTCCAGCGCCCCATGAACCGCTCATAGTCGTCGGCAGCGTCGAATGTGATTTTAATTTCAGCCATGAGTTATGATTGCTCCGATTCACAGGAAGAACCAATATACTGCAACCAGGCACTTTGCCGCATATGTTGCCGAGCTGCGTCGTCATCCGATCTGAATGCCATGCAGCGCGACGACTTCGTCGACGCGTTGCGGCGTCGTCTGGCTCCAGCCCTTCAAATCCGTCAAGCCGCGCCACCGCTCGAAAAGCTTCGGGTCCGACGGAATGTTTAATCATCGTCGCGCCCTCACCGCGTTGCCCGCGTTTCGTGCTTGAGGTAGGTCTGCGTCCCGATACCGAAAGCCTTCGCCGCCTCGATGGCCTGGCCACCGCGAAGGATACGCGCGCATCGAAGCCGCCGGGCGACTTCTTCCTGACCAGACATCAAAAGCCCTGCCGCTCCAATTCCGTTGCGATCATTGCCAGTGCCGTGTCGTCGCGGATTGGAAAGGCGGCGAAGAATTGGATGGCCGAAGCGTTGGGCTTCCGGCCGCGCGCCTCCTGCCGCCAGCGGCCTGCCTGCTGATGGCGTCCAGCTAATCCGTTGGCCACGGCTGCGATCATGGCGATCAGGTAATGCGCACCGGGCGTAGTGGCGGCGCGGTCGGCCCAGCGGGCGGCCGCGAGCGTGTCGCCGGCCTGCAACAGCGCCAATGCGCGCACCCCGTGCATGCCGTAAAGTAGCGGGTCAAGCGG
>JAUXWH010000110.1 GCA_030681365.1 Bradyrhizobium sp. | reverse complement strand
TCGCCTGGCGCAGATTGCCGGGCAGTTCGCCGGCCGGAATGTTCTGCGCGCCATAGGCCTTGCGCACGCTGTCCAGCGTGTCGACGCCCTTCTGCGCCTGCGCGATCGCCTCGAACGGATCGCCGCGGCGCAGGTTGCCGGTGACCTTCTCGTGGAACTGCTGTGCCAACCCCTGCGGGTCGGCGAGTTTTATCGGTTGCGACGGGACGGGCACCTTGCCCGAGGCGATGTCCTTCAGTTCGGCGATTCGGGTGGTGCCGGTGCCAGCCGCCGCGCCGCCGGGCAGGTTGACGCGCTGGCCGGTCCTGAGATCGGCGATCTGGTCGGAGTAATCGCGGCCGGCCTCGCGGAAGGCGCGGTCGGTCGGGGTGTGGCCATGCTGCTCGGCCCACCACGCCTTCTGCTGCGCCGGATCCATTCCTTGCGGGCATTTCGACTTGTCGAAGAAGGTCAGTTCGGCGAAGGCGTCGTTGGAGTGCTGCTCCCATTTTGTCTTGGGAACCTCGACCCACTTGCCCTTGCTGTCCTGCATCAGCACCCGGAAGTCGCGGTCGGTGTTGATGGGATTGGCCGTCTTGCCCGGGGTGCGGAAGTCGTGGACCACCAGCTTCTTGTCGGCCAGTTCCGGGCTCGATTGGCGCAGCCGCTCCAGCATCATCTGGTCATGCGGCTTGTAGACCTCGTTGCGCAGCGTGTTGTTGAAGGCCTCCTGGGTCGACAGCGAGCCGCTTTGCTTGAGCGCGCGGACCTGATGCGGGTTCTTCTGCACCTCCAGCACGTCAGTGAGCGAAGTGCGCAGCCGCCCGGAGCCGTCGTAGTGGACGCCCTGATCCAGTGTCGTCAAATTCTTGCGCATCTTCTCGACCAGGTCGGTGGCGACCTGCGAGCGCCGGCCGGCTTGCGCCAGCAAATCAGCTCCGCCCTCGGCGACGCCGGCGACCGCGTTCTTGCCGGCCCGCCAGGCCTCGCCGGCATAGCCGGCGCCGTAATGGATCGCCTTGCCGAACAGCACGTCGGTCACTGCCGACTTGACCCCCGCGGTCGCGATGTCGAGAACGCCGGCGCCGGCACGGGCGGCGTCGCGCATCGCAAGACTGCTGCCAACGGTCGAACTCGCCCAACCCTTTGTCAGCACCGCATCGAGTGCCGCCGCGCCACTCTGCAGCAGGGTGTCCTGCGCTGCGTCCTTGTAGGTATAGGTCGGGGTGTAGCCCGGCCGCATCTGGTTGCCGATCACGTCGGCCAGCGGCAGCAGGCCCTCGAGACCCCTGCGGTAGTCGTTGTCGGCCGGCGTCGTCAGCAGCCGGTCGCTGAGTTCGTCGAACAGGCCGGAGCGGGATTCGTCCAGCATGGCATCGACGCCTTCACTGCCGCGCTGCTCGCCGAGTGCACCCAACAGTTCGTCGCGGGCCTTGAAGTAGGTGCGCATCTCCGCGCCCTTCTGGCGGGTCGCGGCGATCTTGCGCTGCAGTTCGACCACGTCTTCGTCCGGCCGCTGCATGTCGGCGAGGTCCGAGCGATCCTTCTCGGCGAGTGTCGCC
>JAUXWH010000109.1 GCA_030681365.1 Bradyrhizobium sp. | reverse complement strand
AAGATCTGCGACGTGATCGGCGAGCCCGGCTGGAAGACCCATCCGGATTACGCCAAGCCACCGGCCCGGCTGTCGCGGCTCAATGAAATCTTCGCGCGCATCGAACAGTGGACGATGACGAAGACCAAATTCGAGGCGATGGACATCCTCAACAAGGACGACATCCCCTGCGGCCCGATCCTGTCGATGAAGGAGCTGGCGGAAGACCAGTCGCTGCGCGCCACCGGCACCGTGGTCGAAGTCGACCACCCCGAGCGCGGCAAGTATCTGTCGGTCGGCAATCCCATCAAGATGTCGGACTCACCGACCGAGGTGACGCGCTCGCCGCTGCTCGGCGAACACACCGACGAAATCCTGCGCCAGGTGCTTGGCTTCAGCGATCACCAGGTCGCCGAGATCCACGATTCCGGCGCGCTCGACCCGCCGCGCAAGGTCGCCGCCGAATAGGTCGCGCGCCCATCACCCGTTCAAAGGCCGCCGGGCGTTCCGGCGGCCTTTTCTGATTGGGTACGAGGGCGACGTGGCGGCGCATGGCTTCATTTGGCATTTCGTATACCTGGGCATCCCGACCGGATGCCAAGGTCGCGCAATGCCACGGGAAACAGTGCACCAATCTCTCGAATCGTTTCGATCGATCTTGTTCTCACCGCCGTGTTCACCCGCCTTTGGCCAAGGTTTGAGTAACACCGGACTTGCACCTGCGACAAATTGGCCTACCATCAATCCGGACGGACTATTCGTTTGCACTCTGGCATATCGCATACCAATATGCCGGGGTTAGCGCGGTCAAAACAGCGCAGCATGGGGAGCAAACAGGACACAAGGTTTTCGGGATAGCTGGTTCACAAGACCGCCCATCAACCTTCCGGGGAGTGATCGTGCTATCCGTTCGGAATGATCCGAAAGAAGCGGATGCCACGCTGGAAGGTCCCTCATACAATCTAACTGGCAACCGTCTCGCAGCAACAATCGCTGCGGTACGATCGACCGGGACAAGGCCTCAAAGGCCGCCCGGAATCAGTTGATGGCAAAGCCGGCCAAGACCGGCGCGCTTGAATTCATTGGGAGAGAGACATGAGAAGTTCTGTTTTGCGTGTTGCGCTGGCTACAGTTGCCGCCTTCTGCACAAGCGGCATCGCGTCTGCGGCCTGGGAACCGGTTCGCCCGGTTGAATTCATCGTACCCGCCGGCACCGGCGGCGGCGCCGACCAGATGGCGCGCACGATCCAGGGCATCGTCACCAAACACAGTCTGATGAAGCAGCCAATGGTGGTCATCAACAAGTCCGGCGGCGCCGGCGGCGAGGGTTTCCTCGACGTCAAGTCATCGGGGAACAACCCCCACAAGATCATCATCACCCTGTCGAACCTTTTCACGACACCGCTCGCAACCGGCATTCCCTTCAGTTGGAAGGATCTGACGCCGGTCGCGATGCTGGCGCTCGACGAATTCGTGCTCTGGGTCAATGCGGACAAGCCGTACAAGACCGTCAAGGAATACGTCGACGCCGTGAAGAAGGCGCCCCCCGGAAGCATGAAGATGGGCGGCACCGGATCGAAACAGGAAGACCAGATCATCACGGTCGCGATCGAAAAGGCCATCTCGACCAAGTTCACCTATATTCCCTACAAGGGCGGCGGCGAAGTCGCGGTTCAGCTGGTCGGCAACCACGTCGATTCCACCGTCAACAATCCGATCGAGGCGGTCGCGCAGTGGCGCGGCGGCAAACTTCGTCCGCTCTGCGTGTTCGACGGCAAGCAGATGGCCTATGACGAGCCGATCGCGGACGGCAAGGGCTGGAAAGATATTCCGACCTGCAAATCGCAGGGTCTCGACATGGAATATCTGATGCTGCGCGGAATCTTCATGGCGCCCAAGGTCACCAAGGACCAGGTCGAATACTACATCGAACTGTTCAAGAAGGTGCGCGCCACTCCGGAGTGGCAGGATTTCATGAAAAGCGGCGCCTTCAATACCACCTTCCTGACCGGAGCTGACTATGCCAAGTGGGTCGAGGTCGAGGAAAAGCGCCACCAGGTTCTCATGAAAGAGGCCGGTTTCCTCAGCGCCGGAAACTGATCACTCAAGTTGAGACGACGGACCAACGCGTGACGCAGAAACGGCTGCGAATGCGAAGCTGCGATTCCGCATGGAGTTTTCATGACGACACATAGTTCAGGCGCTGCCGGCCCAAAGCACAAGTTTGTAGAAGCCGGCATCGCCCTGCTGATTGCGCTCTTCGGAGCCATCGTGATCATCGGCAGCCTGAAGGCCGGGATCAACTGGGGCGCAGAGGGCCCGCGCGCCGGATTCTTTCCGTTCTACATCGGGCTGTTCATCATCATCTCCAGCGCAATCAATTTCTGGCACGCGCTGCGTGACGGGGACGGCGAACTGTTCGCCGAGTGGGGACAGCTTCGCCAGGTCATGAGCGTCGTCATCCCCACCGCGATCTATGTCGGCTCGATGCCGTTTATCGGCCTGTACGTCGCCTCGATCATCTTCATCGGCTACTTCATGCGGTGGCTCGGTAAATACCGCTGGCTGACGGTGCTGGGCGTGGCGTTCGGCATGCCGATCATCACCTATTTCATTTTCGAACGTTACTTCCTGGTCCCGCTTCCCAAAGGGCCCATCGAGGAATGGCTCAATATCTGAAATCAGAGTCGTCACACGCGTCAGCTCGATAAGCGTCAGCTCAATTAGCTTCGGCTCAGGGTCGCAGGACTTACACCATGGAAGAACTCGTAAATCTTTTTCACGGCTTCGCCGTGGCGCTGCAGCCCTTCAACATCATGGTGATGCTGCTCGGCATCGTGCTCGGCGTCATCATCGGCGTGTTGCCGGGACTGGGCGGAGCCAACGGCGTGGCGATCCTGCTGCCGCTGACCTTCAGCATGCCGCCGACGTCGGCCATCATCATGCTGTCCTGCATCTACTGGGGCGCGCTGTTCGGCGGCGCGATCACCTCGATATTGTTCAACATACCCGGCGAGCCATGGTCGGTGGCGACCACATTCGACGGCTATCCGATGGCGCAGCAAGGCAAGGCCGGCGAGGCCCTGACCGCCGCCTTCACCTCCTCGTTCGTCGGCGCGCTGTTCGCCGTCGTCATGATCACGCTGGTCGCGCCGCTGGTCGCGAGCTTCGCGTTGCAATTCGGGCCGGCGGAGAAGTTCGCGGTATATTTCCTGGCGTTCTGCAGTTTCGTCGGCCTGAGTAAAGAGCCTCCATTCAAGACCATCGCGGCGATGATGATGGGCTTTGCACTGGCCGCCGTCGGTCTCGACTCCATCACCGGGCAATTGCGCCTGACGTTCGGGTTCACGGAATTGCTCAACGGCTTCGACTTCCTGATCGCCGTCATCGGCCTGTTCGGCATCGGCGAGATCCTGCTGACCATGGAGGAAGGACTGAGCTTCCGCGGCGGCAAGGCGAAGATCAATCTGCGGGTCGTGCTGCAGACCTGGAAGGAACTGCCCAGGTACTGGATGACCTCGCTGCGTTCCTGCATCATCGGCTGCTGGATGGGCATCACGCCGGCAGGCGCCACGCCCGCGTCGTTCATGAGCTACGGCATCGCCAAGCGGGTTTCGAAGAACGGCAAGAATTTCGGCAAGGGCGAGATCGAAGGCGTCGTCGCGCCGGAGACCGCCGCCCATGCCGCCGGCACCGCGGCCCTGCTGCCGATGCTGTCGCTCGGCGTGCCCGGCTCGCCGACCGCGGCCGTTCTGCTCGGCGGCCTCCTGATCTGGGGCCTGCAGCCCGGCCCCATGCTGTTCGTCGAACAGAAGGAGTTCGTCTGGGGCCTGATCGCCTCGATGTATCTCGGCAATCTGTTCGGCCTCATCGTCGTGCTGACCTGCGTGCCGATCTTCGCGGCAATCCTGCGGGTGCCGTTCAGCATCATCGCGCCGCTCATCCTGGTGCTGTGCGCGATCGGCGCCTACTCGGTTCACTCGAGCACCTTCGACGGGATGCTGATGCTGGTGTTCGGCGTCGTCGGCTACCTCTTGAAGAAGTGCAACTACCCCCTCGCCCCGCTGGTGCTGGCCATCGTGCTCGGCGACAAGGCGGAAGAGGCGTTCCGGCAATCGCTGCTGGGATCGCAGGGTTCGCTCGGCATCTTCTTCTCGAACCCGCTGGTCTCAACCATCATGGTGCTCGGCTTGATCGCGCTGTTCTGGTCGGCGATCCAGGAAGGCTTCACCCGGTTGCGACGAACCCGGACCGCGGCCGCCTGACACGTCCGTTACATTGCTTCTCTGCCAAGCGCGCGCCATCCCACGATGAGCGCGCGCTTTGCGTTATGGCGTGCCATCTCTGGTATACCTGCGGGATTTCAGGCGGCTTTCCGTGGCGCGCCTGCGAAACGCGTGAGCCGAAGGAACGACAGAAACGTCAGTAAAACTGCCGCTTCTCGCAACGTCGGCAGCGAGGGGCCCAAATGATTTCACGTTGACAGTTGGCATTATGTATACCAGTATTCAATTGCATTTTGAATTTGGAGCCACCTGAAGGAGGTTGTGATGCAAGTCGGAGACATCCTGCGCAAGAAGACGGCGCGTGTTGCGACGATCCGGATGAACGAAACCGTCGGCATTGCCGCCCAGCTCATGCGCGCCAGCAACATCAGCGCGCTCGTGATCAAGGACGTGGTGCGGACCGAAGGCAATACCGCGGTCGGCATGTTTACCGAACGCGACGTGGTTCGCGCCATTGCCGAGCACGGTGCTGCCGGCGTCAATCTGAAAGTTTCGCAGCTGATTTCGGTGCAGCAACTGGTGTCATGCAGCTCCACCGATACGCTCGAGCACGCTCGTCATCTCATGAGCAGGAACCACATCCGCCATCTGCCCGTGATCGACAATTACAGCCTGATCGGCGTCATCAGCATCCGCGATATTTCCACCGCGTTCGATGACGAGGCCATGGCCACGCAGACCGTCTTTGCTGCCTGACTAGTTCTTCCGTCCATTTCAGTGTCCCGGCTTTGAAGCGCTCAAAGCCGGCAGCGTGCGATTTTCAGCCTGCCGCACCGACGATCGCATCCCCGGAAGCGACATTGACGACGGTGCTTGAATGAACTGCGCGGACTTCACGTCGAGCAACGTGTCTCGCGCAGGTGTTCTTGGTTTCCCCGATTAAAACAGAAATTGGTCCAGCAGCATGACCGAATAGAAACCCTGATTGGAGCGTGAGCAGGAGCCAGCGCCTCACCAACGGGATGCTCTCTGGATTCTTCACAAGAGCTGACGTTATCGCTCGCGCTTTCGACCAAACCCAGCTTCGCGAGCGCGGACAATCGCCGATGACCTGTTCTCGATTCCAAGCTTCGGCAGGATAATCGAAAGGTGGTTGCGGACAGTCTTCTCGCTGATGCCGAGCTTGCCTGCGATCCGGTTGTTGTCGAGCCCTTGAGCGATGAGTTCGAGCACTTCACGCTCGCGCGCGGTGAGCACCTCGACCTCAAGATCGGCTGGTCCGGCTCCGGCGGGCATCTGCTCGGCAAGGAACGACTCTACTGCTGACGTGAACTGGGCCCAAGCGGGCTCTTGCTCCAGCACAATGAAGTTGCGGCTGTCCAAAGGCACGAAGCGGGCGCTCGGTATGAGCGAGGCGAGCGCGCGCCCCTCCTCAAAGGGTATGCGAAAAGTCCGGGTCGGGTGCAGCACCAGAGCCGGGCAGCGCACGCGACCAGCCATGGCTCGGAGGTCGCTCTCGTAGGTGACCTCCAGCACGCGCGCAGCTTCCTTGCCCCCGCCTGCAAGCCGCATGAACTCGTTGAACCCTCGTGACTGCTCGGGCGTGGCATCGGGCACGAATTGGGCGGCGAACAGCTGCCTGAACGCGGGGTCCTCCTTTCGCCCGCCAAGCTCGACGACCCGCAACAATGTGCGCGCCTCGTCCTCCTGCTCCTGACTCTGGCTGCGCGCTATGCCACCGCGCGTAAACCCGCCGTAGAGAATGAGGCGATCGACCCGCTCGGGGCAGCGAACCGCGTAATTGATGGCTATGCCGCAGCCCCCGCCTATTCCCAGCAGCGTGACTTGGCCGAGCTTGGCGGCTCCGATAACCGCGTCGAGATCGTCAATGAGGCGTTCGTACGAGAGCTGGCCCAACTGACGGTCCGACAGCCCACAACCTCTCCAGTCGTATCGGATCAGCCGGTTTTCGCGCGACAGCAGGGACAGCCAGGGACGCCAGACCGAACTATCCCAGTCGAGTTCGACGTGCGTGATCCACGGTCCGACCTTGACGAGCGGCGAGCCGGTCCCACAGGTCGCATAGGCAATGCGAACGCCATCGGAGCTCTCACAGAAACGGATCTGTTGGTCAGGGCCCGCCATACCCAAAGGCTGGCATGGAACGCACGCCAATGCCAGCGCCTCGGAGGCCGAGCCCAGCAGAGTGCGACCAACGCCCGATCGGATCCCCTAGAACGGGCGACGTCCCCAGGCGGCCCACAGAATGGGAGAGGGGAAGGCGAATCCGTCGTCGTCGAGCCTTGCCAGATCGTCCTCGATTTGGGTTGCGTTCACCAGACCAGAGGCGAGAATAGCCGGTCGAAGCTGCTCGATGTTGGCCCGCATCAGTTGTGCGCCGGCCGATCCGCCATGCCACATGAAGATGCGTCCCTCGCTGCCGACATCCAGCAATCCGAGCTTGCGAAGCCGACCGGCCAACAGACGGCCGCACCTCAATTCTGCGCCCCGATCGGCCATCAGACGATGGAGTGCCTCCAGGGTCGGGAATGGGCTTTCCGCGGGGTTCACCTGGGGATTGGTGCGAAGGGAGAGCGAGTCGAACTCCTCCAGCAGGATATATCCGCCGGGTTTCAGGCTCGAGACCAGCTTGCACATCACCTGCTCACGATCGGGCAAGTGGATCAGCAGCAAGCGGGTGTGAGCGAGATCGAAGTGGCAGTCCGGTAGAGGATCTCGCGTGACGTCATGATCGCGCACCGTCATATTGGCCCGATCGAGCCGCTTCAGATGCCGCGTATCGAGGTCGGTCGCGAGGACGTGGCCCTCACTGCCCACTTCACTGGACAGCCAGTTGGCGATGCTACCGCCTCCCGCCCCCGCCTCCAGACAGTTCCAGCCCGCCCTTAGACCAAGCTCGGCCACGACGCGCTTGGTTCCCGCATCGAAGATGGCTTCCAGCGCGTTGAAGCGTGACGCTGTCTGAACCTGAGAGTTGTCAAAGACGTAGCTGTGGCCGCACGGGTCGCTGCTCATGGTGTGTGTATCCCAGACTTGCTCTGCAGGAGTCTTCGCTACTGGTCAGCCTTGATGCCGGCTGCGACGATCACCTTGCGCCACCGCGCGCTGTCCTCGGTGATGAACGCGGCCGCCTCCAATGGGGTATTCAACACCGGCACGGCCTTCAATGCCTGCAGCTTTGCCATGGTCTCAGGCTCTCTGAGGGCGGCGGCAATGGCCGAGTGCAGCTTCTCGGCAATCCAATGCGGCGTCTTTGGTGGCGCCGCCATCGCGTACCATGTGGTCGAGACGAACCCCGGAAGCGTCTCCACCAGCGCGGGAACGCTGGGCAGCAGCGGCGATCGGGTGGCGCTGCCGACAGCGAAGGCCTTCAGCTTGCCGGCTTCGATCAGCGGCATTGCGTCTATGAGATTGGCGAACGTCAGGTCGACGCTGCCCCCGAGCATGTCATTCATGATCTGCGGCGGGTTCTTGTAGGCAACATGCAAGAGGTCAATCCCGGCGAGGGACTTGAGGATTTCCGCGGAGAGATGTGGCGTGCCGCCCTTGCCTGTCGATCCATAGGTGAGTGTTCCGGGCTCGGCCTTCGCGAGCGCGATCAGCTCACGCAGGCTGCCTGCACGTAAGCCGGTCCTGCCAACCAGGACGTTCGGTGCCGAGGCGATGACGGTCACCGGCACGAATGCCGATGGATCGAAGCGCAGGTTGTCGAACAGGTACTGATTGACCGCCAAGGGGGGTGGAGGAGCAACAAGAAGCGTATACCCGTCCGGCTCTGCCTTAGCTACGGCTTCGGCACCGATGTTGCCGGTGGCACCTGGCCGATTCTCGACGACGACCGGCTTGTCCCATCTCGACGACAACTTGTAGGCGACAACGCGCGCAAGCGTGTCGAGCGCACCCCCGGCCGGAAACGGGACGATGATCTTGATGGGTCGATCTGGATAAGCCTGCTGCGCCTGCTGAGCCAAGGCCAACGTCGATGCGCTCAGACACAAGCCGGCGGCAGCCATCGCGGAAACTATCGTCCGATGGAGTGTGCTCTTAGTCATTGCGTCATTCCTCGTTCGATTTGACGAATGAGGCACTATCGCTCTGGTTTGCGGGCGTGTCTTGAGGCGCTTGTCCCGTCGCCGACCGCCGAAGCAAGGAACGGCTGGCCGAAATCGGGGCATTTGTCCTGCTCAGGCATGGCACGTCCGCCAGAGCCCAACCGCATGCTTGCACCGTGGCGTGGCGGTCAGCCACGTCTCAGCCGGTGTTGGCCGGTCAGGCTTCAACGCGTTCGTGGCCCCTTCCACGACGCCGAACTCTTGCCAACCTTGGCTGAAACTGACTCCTGGCGACGTCCGTTCAGGGCCATTAGCGCCGATTTTGGCATGTCGGCAACATGTCCGGTTGGCGGGTGATCTCAGAAATGCCGGTCTCCTGCGGAATTGTTCATGCCGCGGAAACAAAGACCGCGCTTTTGCATGATGGCGTTGCCTCCACCTCTGCCGCGACAGGTAGACTTTTGCCGGGGCTGACGGCATCCTATCCCTCGAAAATCGAGCAGAACACGCGCGGGTTGCCCGCGCCGGGGAAACAGAGGGCCACTATGATCAAAACGCGATTTACCGAACTCGTCGGCGTCGAACACCCGATCGTGCAGGGCGGCATGCAGTGGGTGGGCCGCGCGGAGCTGGTGGCGGCCGTCGCCAATGCCGGCGCGCTCGGCCTGATCACCGCGCTGACGCAGCCGACGCCCGACGATCTGGTCAAGGAAATCGCGCGCTGCCGCGATCTCACCGACAAGCCGTTCGGCGTCAACCTCACCATTCTGCCCTCGATCAAGCCGCCGCCCTACGCCGAATACCGCCAGGCCATCATCGAGAGTGGCATCAAGATCGTCGAGACCGCCGGCAACAAGCCGCAGGAGCACGTCACCGAATTCAAGAAGCACGGCGTCATCGTGCTGCATAAATGCACCAGCGTCCGCCACGCGCTGTCGGCGGAACGGATGGGCGTCGACGCCATCTCGATCGACGGTTTTGAGTGCGCCGGTCATCCCGGCGAGGACGACACCCCCGGCCTGATCCTGATTCCCGCCGCCGCCGACAAGGTGAAGATACCGATGATCGCCTCGGGCGGTTTCGCCGACGGCCGCGGCCTGGTCGCCGCCCTCGCACTCGGCGCCGAGGGCATCAACATGGGCACGCGCTTCATGTGCACCAAGGAGAGCCCGATCCATCAGCTGGTGAAGGAAAAGATCGTCGCCAATGACGAGCGCGAGACCGAGCTGATCTTCCGCACCATGCGCAACACCTCGCGCGTCGCCAAAAACGCCATCTCGACCAAGGTGGTCGCGATGGAAAAGGAAGGCGCCAAGTTCGAGGATGTCCGCGAGCTGGTCGCCGGCGCGCGCGGCAAGATGGTCTATGCCACCGGCGATGCCGATGAAGGCATCTGGTCGGCGGGACAGGTGCAGGGCTTGATCCACGACATCCCGACCTGTGCCGAACTGGTGGGACGCATCATGCGCGACGCCGAAGCCATCATTCAGGGCCGGTTCGCGGGCATGATGTCCGGCAGCCATCGTCAGGCCGCCGAATAGCGCCTTGTTTCACCTCTCCCGCTTGCGGGGTCGAGACGAGCGAAGCTCGCTCTTAGGTCGACGCGCTCGGCAGCGCAATTGCGCGCCGGAGCGCGGCGGGTGGGGGAAACTCTCTCACCACGAACAGTTTGACTCGCTGCGACACCCCCACCCCAGCCCTCCCCCGCAAGCGGGAGAGGGAGCAGAAAAAGAAGAATCCCATGAAAGCTTATGTCTACGGCGCCAACGGCCCCGAAATCACCGATGTCGCCAAGCCATCGCCGAAGGCCAGCCAGGTGCTGGTTCGGGTGCGCGCTTGCGGCCTCAACCGCGCCGACCTCGGCATGACCAAGGGCCATGTCCATGGCAGTGCCGGCGGCGCCGGCACCGTGCTCGGGATGGAATGGGCGGGCGAAGTCGCCGAAGTCGGCGCCGACGCCAGGGGCGTCAATATCGGCGACCGGGTGATGGGCTCCGGCGGGGCTGCTTTCGCGGAATATACACTGGCCGATCACGGCCGGCTGTTTCACATCCCCTCCAACGCCAATATGAGTTTCGAGGACGCGGCCACCCTGCCCGTCGCACTCGCCACCATGCACAACGCGGTCGTGACCAACGGCGCGCTGCAGCCCGGCCAGTCCGTGCTGATTCAGGGCGCCAGCTCCGGCGTCGGCCTGATGGCGCTGCAGATCGCAAAGCTCAAGGGCGCGAAGACCGTGATCGGCTCGTCGACCGACGCGATGCGCCGAGGACGGCTGAAGGATTTCGGCGCCGACCTCGCGGTGGATTCGTCCGATCCCGGCTGGGTCGACCAGGTGCTGAAGGCCACCAATGGCGAAGGCGTAGACCTGATCGTCGACCAGATCTCAGGTCCCGTCGCCAACCAGAACTTGAAAGCCACCAAGGTCCTGGGGCGCATCGTCAATGTCGGCCGGCTCGGCGGCACCCACGGCGATTTCAACTTCGATCTGCACGCCGCGCGCCGCATCAGCTATATCGGCGTCACCTTCCGCACCCGCTCGATCGAGGAAATCCGCGAGATCTTCAACGAGGTCCGAAAGGACATCTGGCCCGCGGTGGAATCGCGCCAGTTGCAGCTGCCGATCGACAAGGTGTTCGCCTTCGACGACATCGGCAAGGCGTTCGAGCACATGGAAGCCAACCGGCACCTCGGCAAGATCGTGGTGACGCTGTAAGAACCGAACGTGTCCCGGACGCGGTGCGGCTACGCGTAGGGTAGGCAAAGGCGCGCCTTCGCGCCGTGCCCACCAGCTATCCGAACGTTATCTTGAATGGTGGGCACGCTTCGCTTTGCCCACCCTACGGCGCCGCTTCTTAAATCGGAACAATTCGCAACAATCCTTTGCTGCGAGTGAATGGCGACTTCACGGCCGATCCGCGCTTTCAACCGCCATGCCGGGCTGCTACACGACAGCGCATGGTCCACGCCGTTCATAATGTCAAATCCCGCGTCGCGGCGATTTCGATTTTCGCCAGCGCCGCGATGGCGGCGGCGAAACTCGCGGTCGGCATCGCCATCGGCTCGCTGGCGCTGATCTCCGACGCGTTGCACAGCGCGATCGACATGGTGGCCACCATCATCACCTGGGCGGTGGTGCGGGTTTCCGACCAGCCGGCGGACGCCGAGCACCACTACGGCCATGGCAAGTTCGAGAGCCTTTCGGCGCTCGGCATCACCGCCCTGCTCTATATACTGGCGGGCGGCATTCTGGTCGAATCCTGGAGCCGCCTCAGCGAACGCGCGCCACCGCCGACCATCTCGGCAATCCCCTTCATCGTGCTCGTGATCGAGATCGCCGTGAATTTCTGGCGCGCACGGGCGCTGCACCGCGCCGCACGCGATACGCGCAGCCAGGCGCTCGCCGCCGATGCACTCCATTTCGCTTCCGACATGTTCGGTTCCTTTGCCGTCATCGCCGGCCTCATCCTGGCCGGCCTCGGCTTCTGGTGGGGTGATGCGGTTGCCGCCATCGTGGTCGCCCTGATCATCGGCCTGCTGGGCGTGAGGATGACGCGCTCCACCGTCGAGACCCTGCTCGACCGCGCCCCCGAGGGCGTCTCGGAGAAAGCCGCCGCCGCGATCCGGACGGCGCCCGGCGTGGTCGATATCGAGCGGCTGCGGGTGCGGATGGTCGGGCCGACCCACTTCATCGACGCCATCGTGCAGGTGCCGCGCACCTATCCGATCGACCGCGTCGAGGAGATCAAGCGAATGGCGCAGGCCGCGGTCAGCAAGGCGCTCGGCGACGCCGACCTGACCTTCACCGCGGTGCCGGTCGCCCGCGACAATGAAAGCGTGCGGGAACGCATCATGGTGATCGCCCGCAATTCCGGCCTCGCGGTCCATCACGTCACGGTGCACGACCTCGGCGGCAGGCTGACCGTCAGCATCGACCTCGAAGTCGACGGCGACATGCCGCTGACGGCGGCCCACGACATCGCCCATGGGCTGGAGCGCAATATCCGCGACGAATTCGGCGAGGACGTCGAGGTCGACACCCACATCGAGCCGCTGGAGCCGGAACTGCCGCTGGGAACCGACGCCGCGCCGGATCGCGTCGAAACCATCAAGGCGGCGCTGTCGCGCTTCGCCGCCGACGGCGCCATCCACGACGTGCATAATGTGCGGGTGCGCAATACCGATGCCGGCGAGATCGTCAACTTCCACTGCCGCGCCGCTCCCTCGATGAGCGTGATCAAGGTTCACGAGAACGTCGACGCGATCGAGCGCGCGTTGCGCCGCGCCTTCCCGACGGTGAAGCGCGTCATCAGCCACGCCGAGCCGCCGCACGCGCGGTGAAAATTCCGGCAGGATCGCGCGTTCTCCTTTCGGACTCACCTCGCCGGTAGTTTTGCGGGCAAACTGGAGTCCCGATTCGGCGTTGGACAACATTTATTTCAATTAACGAATCGTTGACTCTCGACAGCCCGCCCAAACTGGATTCAAATCGCTGTGATTCGGAAGTGACTGGGGCCGCTTCCGAACCGGTGCAGAAAAGTTCTCCGAGGGGGTCTAGGTATGGCGCGCGCACCCGCGGCGAGCGCATGCGTCCAATCCGATTCGATCAAGGGATTGGCGCAGTCGATCGCGAAACCGGCCTATCATCGGCTGTTGGTCGCGGAGCCAGCGCTCCGCCGCGCCGTCCCCACCCTGATCATTGCGTTCCTGATCACGATTTGCCTAGGCGCATTCGTTCAGGTCCTCGACCAGAACCGGCAGAAGCGCGGCACGCTCAAGCGCGACCTGGCGGCGGTCGCCGATCTGCTGACCGAGCGTCTCGACCGCATCGCCTCGGTCCGGCAGGATCGGGCCGCGAACATCGAGCGCCTGCAGAGCCTGCTGCCCGGCCTCATTCCGTCGTGGGGCGTCGCCGCCGGCCGCCACGTGATCATCACCGGCGCCGACCAGCGGGTTCTCGCCCGCGTCCCGATCGAAACCACGCTGGGCGACAGCGCCGGCATTCTCGAGGCCATCAGCGCCGCGCTGGCGCTGAGCGGAACGTCGCAGCAGGGCAACGTGACCGACATCGTGCTGCCCAACGGCAACGGCGCGCTGGCGATCCAGCGTGTCGTCAGGTCGCTGCCCGGCCAGGTCATCATCATCCAGGAGAAGGTCGATTCGATCTGGCGGTCGGATGCCGCTTTGTCGGTGACGCTTTCCGCCACCACCGGCTTTGTGGTGCTGATCCTCGGCTTTGCATTCCACTGGCAGTCGACCCGCGCGCGCGAGGGCGATCTCATCAACGACGCGGTGCGCGGCCGGATCGATACCGCGCTCAATCGCGGACGCTGCGGATTGTGGGACTGGGACCTGTCACGCGGCAGGATTTTCTGGTCGCAATCGATGTTCACCATGCTGGGGCTCGACACCCGCAACGACCTGCTGACCTTCGGCGAGGTCAACGCGCTGGTGAAATCCGACGACATCGACCTGTTCGCCATCGGCGACCAGCTCATTTCCGGCAAGATCGACCATATCGACCAGAGCTTCCGGATGCAGCATTCCAACGGCCACTGGATCTGGCTGCGGGTTCGCTGCGAGCTCAGCCAGGGCCAGGGCCAGAGTCAGGGCGATGCCGGCCTGCACCTGATCGGCATTGCCGTCGACATCACCGAGCAGAAGAGCCTGGCCGAGCGGACCGTGGAGGCCGATCTGCGGCTGCGCGATGCGATCGAGACCATCCCGGAAGCCTTCGTGCTGTGGGACGCGGAAGACCGCCTGGTGCTCTGCAACTCGCACTTCCAGCGCCTGCACCGGCTGCCGGATTCCGCGGTGACGCCGGGCACCTCCTATGAAACCGTGATCGAAGTCGGCTCCATGCCGGAGGTCCGCACCCGCCTGCATGACAGCGCCAGCCTGGCGCCGGGCGCGCGCACCTTCGAGGCGCAACTCGATGACGGCAGCTGGCTCCACATCAGCGAGCGCCGCACCAAGGATGGCGGCTATGTCTCGGTCGGCACCGACATTACCCGCATCAAGGAACATGAGCAGAAACTGGTCGACAACGACCTTCGCCTGCGCGCCACCGTGATCGATCTGAAACGTTCGCAGACCACCCTCGAATGTCAGGCCATCGAACTCGCCGACCTCGCCGAAAAATACTCCGAAGAAAAAACCCGCGCCGAGGAAGCCAACCAGACCAAGTCCAAATTCCTTGCCAACATGAGCCACGAGCTGCGCACGCCGCTCAATGCCATCATCGGATTCTCCGAGATCATGGGAAGCGGCATGTTCGGCACGCTCGGCTCGGAAAAATACCAGGAATACTGCCACGACATTCTCACCAGCGGGCACTATCTGCTGGAAGTCATCAACGACATCCTCGAC
>JAUXWH010000108.1 GCA_030681365.1 Bradyrhizobium sp. | reverse complement strand
TCGCCTGGCGCAGATTGCCGGGCAGTTCGCCGGCCGGAATGTTCTGCGCGCCATAGGCCTTGCGCACGCTGTCCAGCGTGTCGACGCCCTTCTGCGCCTGCGCGATCGCCTCGAACGGATCGCCGCGGCGCAGGTTGCCGGCCACCTTCTCGTGGAACTGCTGTGCCAACCCCTGTGGGTCGGCGAGTTTTATCGGTTGCGACGGGACGGGCACCTTGCCTGACGCGATGTCCTTGAGTTCAGCGATCCGGGTGGTGCCGGTGCCCCCAGCCTCGCCACCGGGAAGGTTGGCGCGCTGGCCGCTGCGCAGGTCGGCGATCTGGTCGGAGTAGTCGCGGCCCGCCTCGCGGAAGGCGCGATCGGTCGGGGTGTGGCCGTGCTGCTCGGCCCACCACGCCTTCTGCTGCGCCGGGTCCATGCCCCCAGGGCATTTTGTCTTGTCGAAGAAGGTCAACTCAGCGAAGGCGTCGTTGGAGTGGTGCTCCCATTTTGTCTTCGGCACCTCGACCCACTTGCCGGTGTTGTCCTGCATCAGCACGCGGAAATCGCGGTCGGTGTTGATCGGATTGGCGGTCTTGCCCGGCGTACGGAAGTCGTGCACCACCAGCTTCTTGTCGGCGAGTTCCGGGCTCGATTGCCGCAGCCGCTCCAGCATCATCTGGTCGTGCGGCTTGTAGACCTCGTTGCGCAGGGTGTTGTTGAAGGCTTCCTGGCTCGACAGCGACCCGCTTTGCTTCAGCGCCCGCACCTGGTGTGGGTTCTTCTGCACCTCCAGCACGTCGGTCAGCGAGGCGCGCAGCTGCCCGGAGCCGTCGTAATGGACGCCCTTGTCCAGCGTGCCGAGATTCTCCCGCATCTTCTCGACCAGGTCGGTCGCGACCTGCGAGCGCCGGCTCGCCTGCGCCAGCAGGTCGGCGCCGCTCTCGGCGACGCCGGCGACCGCGTTCTTGCCGGCGCGCCAGGCCTCGCCGGCATAGCCGGCGCCGTAATGGATCGCCTTGCCGAACAGGACGTCGGTGACCGCCGACTTGACGCCCGCGGTTGCGATGTCGAGCACGCCGCCGCCGGCCCGCGCCGCATCGCGCATCGCCAGCGAGCTGCCGACCGCCGAACTCGCCCAGCCTTTTGTCAAGATAGCATCGAGCGCCGCCGCCCCGCTCTGCAGCAGCGTGTCCTGCGCGGCGTCCTTGTAGGTGTAGGTCGGGGTGTAGCCCGGGCGCATCTGGTTGCCGATCACGTCGGCCAGCGGCAGCAGGCCCTCGAGGCCCCTGCGGTAGTCGTTGTCGGCGGGCATCGTCAGCAGGCGGTCGCTGAGTTCGTCGAACAGCCCGGAGCGGGATTCATCGAGCAAGGTATCGACGCCTTCACTGCCGCGCTGCTCGCCAAGCGCGCCAAGCAGCTCGTCGCGGGCCTTGAAGTAGGTGCGCATCTCCGCGCCCTTCTGGCGGGTCGCGGCGATCTTGCGCTGCAGTTCGACCACGTCTTCGTCCGGCCGCTGCATGTCGGCGAGGTCCGAGCGATCCTTCTCGGCGAGTGTCGCC
>JAUXWH010000103.1 GCA_030681365.1 Bradyrhizobium sp. | reverse complement strand
AACGCCAGATAGGCCTCCAGCATGCCGGCCATCTCGTCGACGTCCTTGCGCATGCCGTCGACCTCGGGGCTGTCGCCGATCAGCGCCAGTTCCAGCTTGAAGCGGGTGAGGATGGTGCGCAGATCGTGGCTGACGCCGGCCAGCATCGCGGTGCGCTGTTCGATCGAGCGCTCGATACGCGCTTTCATCTCGAGGAAGGCGTGCGCCGCGCGCCGCACTTCGCGCGCGCCGCGGGGACGGAAGTTCGGCGCCTCGCGGCCCTTGCCGAAACTTTCCGCGGCGTCGGCCAGCCGCAGGATCGGCTTGATCTGGTTGCGCAGGAACAGCACCATGACGATCAGCAGGATCGACGAGGTCCCCAGCATCCAGAAGATGAAGATTTCCGAGTTCGACGCATAGGCGGCGCTGCGCTGCGCGAACACTCGTATCACGGCGTCGTCGAGCTGGATGCGGATTTCCACCAGATTGGAGCGGCCGACGGTATCGATCCAGAACGGTCGCGCGATCTGGCGGCTGAGCTGCACCGACAGCGTCTGGTCGAGCAGCGAGAAGAACGGTTTCGGGCCGGGCGCCGGCAGGTCGCCGGACGGCAGAAAGTCCACCACCAGCCCGAGCCGCTGCTGGGCGATGCGCCGCAGCTGGGCGCGGTCCTTGTCCTGCGGATAGACCTTGTAGACGTCGATCAGGGTGGCGATATCGGCCACCACGGCGGCCGACAGCCGCCGCGTCACCGTGTTCCAGTGCCGCTCCATGAACACGAACGCCACCACCGACTGCAGCACCACCATCGGCACGATCATGATCAGCAGCGCGCGGGCATAGAGCCCGGTCGGCATCCAGCTCTTGAACGCGTTACCCATCCAGCGATTGGATGCCGAGACGCGGCCGGCGGCGGAGCGGATCAGCGTGAGGCCGGTGTCGAGCGTGCTCATGAAGATATGCTCAAGGCGAGGCGACCAGGCGATAGCCGACGCCGCGCACCGCCTGCAGGAACAGCGGATTGGCAGGATCCTTCTCGATCTTGCGCCTGAGACGATTGATCTGCACGTCGACCGCGCGCTCGTTGACCGAACCGTCGCCGGTCAGCGCGCTGCGCGGCACGGTCTCGCCCGGCGCGAGGCTGAGAATCCGCAGCATTTCGCGTTCGCGGTCGGTGAGGTGGATGGTCTCCTCGCCCTGGCGCAGTTCGCCGCGGTCGAGATGATAGACATAGGGCCCGAACGCGATCTGCTCCAGCGTCTCCACCGGCGGCGGCGCGGTGCGCTTGAGGATATTGCCGATCCGCAGCACCAGCTCGCGCGGCTCGAACGGTTTGGCGACGTAGTCGTCGGCGCCGATCTGCAGGCCCTCGATGCGGGCCTCGGCTTCGTGGCGTGCCGTCAGCATGATGATCGGCACCGAGGACGAGATGCGGATGAAGCGGGCGAGATCGAATCCGGTTTCGCCGGGCATCATGACGTCGAGGATCAGCAGGTCGAAATGCAGGCCGAGCAGCTTGGCGCGGGCGTCCGAGGCGCTCGCCGCCGTGGTGACGCGGTAGCCTTCGCCGCAGAGGAAGCGCGACAACAGGTCGCGGATGCGGCGATCGTCATCGACCAGCAGCAAATGCGGGGCGTCGTCAGCCGGTCGCGGCGGAGTCCGCGCGATGGTGGCAGTCTGGATCACGCTTTATCCTTTGCGGTTGCGCCGCCGGTTTCGAGAATGGTCGCCAGCACCTTGTCGGGATCGTCGCGATCGATCATCGCGCGCAGAAACTGGCGGACGGTTTCCACGCCATCAGGCGCGATACCCGACAGCGCGCGGTTGATCCGGTCGGTCTGCAGGCCCGCGAGCTTGCCCACCAGCGCCTCGCCCTTGGCGGTGGCGTACAGCAGGCGCTGGCGCCGGTCGTTGTTGCCGGTCCGCTGCACGATGTATCCTTCGTCGAGCAGCTGCTTGAGCACCCGTCCGAGCGACTGCTTGGTGATGCGCAGCACGTCCAGGAGATCGGCGACCTTCAGGCCGGGATAGCGATGGACAAAATGCAGCACCCGGTGGTGCGCCCGCCCGAACCCGAAGGCCTCCAATTCGTGATCGGCGTCGCCGACGAAATCCCGATAGGCGAAGAACAATAGCTCGATGATATCCCAGCGTAAATCGGCCTGGCCGGGGGCAGGGGAACGGGCTTCGCCCGCCCTTGAATCAGGATCCGCAGAGGATGCCGAGAAATTTATGTCAGCCATATTGACGTATCTTGGGTTCAATGTTACAAAACTGCCGACCGCAGCGAAACATTAAGTCGTGTCGAGCGCGGTACAGTTCCAAAGGGCCGGACAAGGCCTGAGGTGGCGGCCCAACTGCGAACAAGGCCGTTGATTTGTTGACCGTACGATTGTCGAGCGGCATTTCGGCAAACATACTGGACTTCCGCATTCCACAAAAGCGTGTCCTAAGGATGCGTCGGCGTGGCAACCGGCCGCAAGGCCGGGAGGGGGAGGCCAGGCGTCACCAACCGCGCCGAGCACCGGCGCCAGAACAGCGTCAATCCGGGAGAACGTCCATGGCAGTTTCGATCGAGCAGGCCCGCAGAGACAGGCCGACGCCGGAGATCGCGCCGGCTGCGCCCGCGGCGGGCAAGGCCGTGAGCTTGAAATTCGACATCCAGCCCGCGGCCAGTCCCGTATCCGAGAAGGATCGCGCGGCAAGACTCGTGGACCCGGGCTTCGGCCGGGTTTTCACCGATCACATGGCGATCGTCCGCTACGACCAGGCGAAGGGCTGGCATGACGCGCGGGTTGAATCCCGCGCCAATTTCCCGCTCGATCCGGCGACCGCCGTCCTGCATTACGCCCAGGAGATCTTCGAGGGCCTCAAGGCCTACAAGCGCGACGACGGCGGCGTGAACCTGTTCCGCCCCGACGCCAATGCTAGACGCTTCCAGAACTCGGCCGACCGCATGGCGATGGCGCCGCTGCCCGAATCCATGTTCACCGAAGCGGTCGAGCAGCTCGTGCGCATCGACCGCGCCTGGATCCCGGGCGGCGAGGGCAGTCTTTACCTGCGGCCCTTCATGGTCGCGAGCGAGGTGTTCCTCGGCGTCAAGCCGTCGGCGGAATACATCTTCGCCGTGATCGCCTCGCCGGTCGGCTCCTATTTCAAGGGCGGCCCCGCGCCGGTGTCGATCTGGGTGTCGGAGAACTACACGCGCGCCGCGATCGGCGGCACTGGCGCCGTCAAATGCGGCGGCAATTACGCAGCCTCCCTGCGCGCGCAGGCCGAGGCCATCGAGCACGGCTGCGATCAGGTCGTGTTCCTCGATGCGGTCGAGCGCCGCTACGTCGAGGAACACGGCGGCATGAACGTGTTCTTCGTGTTCGACGACGGTTCGCTCTCGACGCCGCCGCTCGGCACCATCCTGCCCGGCATCACCCGCGATTCGATCATCGCGCTGGCGAAGGATGCCGGCATGCCCGTGCGCGAAGAAGCCTACACGATCCAGCAGTGGCGAGCTGACGCCGCCAGCGGCAGGCTGAAAGAGGCTTTTGCTTGCGGCACCGCGGCGGTGATCTCGCCGATCGGCAAGGTGTGTTCGGCGAGCGGCGATTTCCTCATCAGCGGCGGCGCCGCCGGCCCGGTCGCCATGGGGATGCGCAAGAAGCTGGTCGACATCCAGTACGGCCGCGCGCCCGACCCGCACAACTGGATCAAGCAGGTGTTTTGAGCAGGGGCCTTTCTTCTCCCTCTCCCGCTTGCGGGGGAGGGCCGGGGTGGCGGCGCCTCCGCGAGTCACAATGTCGGGGATCATGCCGGTCCGTAACTCCATCCGGCCCATCGCAGACACCGGCGCCCGCGTCGCCCCCTCCCCAGCCCTCCCCCGCAAGGGCGGGAGAGGGAGCGCAGCCAGCCCGGTTGCCGCAGCGCATCCCGGCTGGTACCAACGCCGGCCATGTCCGAAAAACCCAAAAAACCGCAAAAACTCCGCGCCCGCCTGCCGCGCGGCCTCGCCGATCGCGGTCCCGCCGAGATCGCGGCGACCCGCGCGATGGTCGGCAAAATCCGCGAGGTCTATCAGCGCTACGGTTTCGAGCCGGTGGAAACCCCGGCGATGGAATACACCGACGCGCTCGGCAAATTCCTGCCCGACCAGGACCGGCCAAATGAGGGCGTGTTCTCGTTCCAGGACGACGACGAGCAGTGGATCTCGCTGCGCTACGACCTGACCGCGCCGCTGGCGCGCTACGTCGCGGAGAATTTCGACTCGCTGCCAAAACCCTATCGCAGCTACCGCGAGGGCTATGTCTACCGGAACGAAAAGCCCGGCCCCGGCCGCTTCCGCCAGTTCATGCAGTTCGACGCGGACACGGTCGGCTCGGCCTCGCCGGCGGCCGACGCCGAGATGTGCATGATGGCGGCGGACACGATGGAAGCGCTCGGCATCCCCCGTGGCAGCTATGTGGTGAAGGTGAACAACCGCAAGGTGCTCGACGGCGTGATGGAGAGCATCGGGCTTGGCGGCGACGAAAATGCGGGACGCCGACTGATCGTCTTGCGCGCCGTCGACACGCTCGACAAGTTTCCGGTTCCCGAGGTGGAAAAGCTGCTCGGCCCTGGCCGATGGGACGGCGGCGAAGAAGGCAAGGGCGACTTTACCAAAGGCGCCAGCTTGAGCCCTGCCGACGCGCACGCGATTGCGACCTGCTTCGGCGATCCCGGCAAGGCCGATGACGCCGCGTTTAGATACCTGTTCGAGTCCGAAACGGTTCAGATGGCGCGGGCCGAGCTGACCGAGATTTCGAATCTGATCGCGGCTTCCGGCTACGGTCCCGATCGCATCAAGATCGATCCCTCCGTCGTCCGCGGCCTCGAATATTACACCGGCCCGGTCTACGAGGTTGAACTCACGCTGGAGACAAAAGACGAAAAAGGCCGCCCGGTGCGTTTCGGCTCGGTCGGCGGAGGCGGGCGTTACGACGGTCTGGTCTCGCGCTTTCGCGGCGAGCCGGTGCCGGCCACGGGTTTCTCCATCGGCGTGTCGCGGCTGCAGGCAGCCCTCACCATGCTCGGCAAGCTCGACATCACGCCGGAAGCCGGTCCTGTCGTGGTCACCGTGTTCGACCGCGACCGCACCGCCGACTATCAGAAAATGGTCGCGGACCTGCGCAACGAAAACATCCGCGCCGAACTCTATCTCGGCAATCCCAAAAGCATGGGCAACCAGCTCAAATATGCCGACAGGCGCAATTCGCCTTGCGTGATCATCCAGGGCTCGGACGAGAAAGCCAATGGCAAGGTCCAGATCAAGGATCTGATCCTCGGCGCCGGCCTGACCGAAATCAAGGATCGCGAGGAATATCTGAAGAAGCAGACCGAGGCGCAATACGAGGTCGATGAGAGCAGGCTGGTCGAAGCCGTGCGCGAAGTGCTGGCGCGGCATGGGGTGAAGTGGGGAAACTGATTTCGTCATACGCGGGCTTGACCCGCGTATCCATCTTCCAAATGATGGATTGCCGGATCAAGTCCGGCAATGACGGTCCGGCGAGTAGCAAAAACAAAGGGAGTGACGAAATGCCTGAAATCACCGTGAGCATGGCCGCCGGCCGCACCGACGAACAGAAGGCCGGCATGATGCGCGACATCACGCAGGCGCTGGTGAAGAACCTCGGCGTCGACGCCGACGCCGTCGTGATCCAGATCAACGAGGCGCCGCTGGCTCACAAGATGAAGGGCGGCAAGACCTTTGTCGAACGCGCGGCGGCTGCGAAGAAGTAGGTCGGCGTCAAAGCCACCTCGTCATTCCGGGGCGCGCGTAGCGCGAACCCGGAATCTCGCGTAACGACCTCTGGATTCCGGGTTCGCTCGCTTCACTCGCGCCCCGGAATGACGGTATTTCCCCATGGACGCTCGCGACATCATCACCGTCGGCATGAGCGCCGAGCGCATCCTCGTGGTGCCGCCGGAACAGACCGTCGGGCATTTTGTTCAGGGCATGCCGATGGTGTTCGCGACGCCGATGATGATCCTGGAAATGGAGCTGGCCTCGGGCGACGCCATCCGCGGCCATCTGCAGCCGGGCTGGGTCACGGTCGGCACCGAGGTCGATATCCGCCATCTCGCCGCCACCCCGGTCGGCGCCACGGTTCGGACCACGGCGAAGGTGATTGCGGTGGAGCGCCGGGTGATCCGCTTCGAGGTCGAGGCTTATCATGGCGAGCGCAAGATCGGCGACGGCCGCCACGCCCGCGGCCTGGTCAATCTCGCGAGCTTCAACAAGCGGCTGGGGAAGTAGGGTGGGCAAAGGCGCTCTTGCGCCGTGCCCACCATCCATCAACGGCGGCGCTGCTTGAATGGTGGGCACGCCATCGGACGCGCATTCGCGCGACCCGATGGCCTTGCCCACCCTACGATTTTCGAATTACTTCGCCAATTCCTTCGACCTTCGCGTGGCCGCCGCGACCGCGCGGATCATCAATGGCTGCAGGCCGCCGTCGCCCATCAGCACTTCCAGCGCCGCCGCGGTGGTGCCGCCGGGCGAGGTGACGTTCTTGCGTAGTGTCGCGGAAGTTTCCTGCGAGCGATGCAGCAATTCGCCGGAGCCGGCGACGGTTTCGCGCGCGAGCCTGGTCGCGAGTTCGGCCGGCAGTCCCGCCTCGACGCCGGCGCGCGCCAGTTCCTCCGCGAGCAGGAAGATATAGGCCGGGCCGGAGCCGGACACCGCGGTCACCGCGTCCATTAAGCTCTCGTCGTCGACCCACTCGACCGAGCCGGTGGCGCGCAGCAGGCTGTCTGCGACCGCGCGCTGCGCGGCGCTGACGTTGTTGGCCGCCACCGCCACGGTGATCCCGCGGCCGATCGCGGCCGGGGTGTTCGGCATGGCGCGCACCACGCTCCCGCCGCAGACCTTTTCGAGCGCGACGATCGGCGTGCCCGCCATGATCGAAACCACCAGCGTGGAGGGCCCGACGAATGGTTTCAGCGCCGGCCCGGCCTCGCCGAACATCTGCGGCTTGACGGCCACCACCAGGGTCGCGACAGCGCCGGTCTCGTTCGGCGCTGGATTGAGGCGGATGCCTTTTGCCGCCAGCGCGCCGATCTCGTCCGACGGATGCGGCTCGATCACCGCGACGCGCTTCGGATCGAGCCCGCCCGCCAGCCAGCCCGTCAGCATCGCGCCGCCCATCTTGCCGGCGCCGGCGAGCACGATGGTGCCGGTGATGTCGCGTAATGCGTTAGCTGTGTTCGAAGCTGCCACGGCATTTTCCCTCGTCGTCCCTGCGAACGCAGGGACCCATAACCACAGGTGGTTCTAATGAGGTGAGGGACAGGCGACAAGCATTTTACCCGAACGCAGGCGTCACGGCGTATGGGTCCCCGCGTTCGCGGGGACGACGCGGAGTGTGCTGCAGCGCTTGCGATTAGCGGCCTACGCCTCGCCCTGCGTGTCGAACATCGCGGCAGTCATGGCTTCCGCCGCGTTCTTGCCGGCCCAGACCACGAACTGGAATGCGGGAAAATAGCGCTCGCAGGCGTGGATGGCGCCGACCAGCATGCTTTCGCATTGCGCGCTCGACGCGGTGAGCCCGCCCGGCAGCACCAGCGCCTGCCGGTACATGATCATGCCGGTGTGGGTCCAGATGTCGAAATGCCCGACCCACAATTGTTCGTTGATGGCGGCGATCAGCCGCTGCACCTCGTTGCGGCGCGCGGGCGGAATCTTCATGTCGAAGGCGCAGGCCAGATGCAGCGCCTCGATCTCGCCCATCCAGGTGAAGGACAACTGATAGTCCGTCCAGTCGCCCCTGGAGACGATGGTGACTTCGTCTTCGCCGGATCGTTCGAACGACCAGTTGTTATCGGCCGCGATGTCTTCGACAACCGCGAGCGGATTGTTCCGGGAATCGATGATGCCTTCGAGCAGGGACATGCCGTCTCGACCTTACCTTTGTATCGGGAATACGATGGTTGATACGCACGCAGCAGGCCGACACGCGCTGACATGACGCGTCGCTGCCGGATGCAATCCCCTGGATCCCGTGTGGGTGTCCCGAGCTTGCCGTGATCAAGTGATGTGATTTGCGGAATCTCCGCAACCGCACGGGGACTCCGTCCACAGGCAAAGGGCCGCTCATCCACAGCTGATCTCGAACGCGATTTGTTAACTTTTAGAACAAACCGGAATCGGATTCGCGCGGCACGAGTCCGGCGCGCGGAATGCAGCCGCGGTGCGGCGGATCTTTTGCCCGAAGCTCGTCATGCCCGGGCTTGTCCCGGGATCCACGTCCAGGCGCCACTTGGCGCGCAAGAAAGACGTGGATGGCCGGGACAGCCCGGCCATGACGGTTGGCGCGCCGGCGTCAGGCGCTGCGGACATGGGGAATATGCGGATTTTCCATGGGGAAGGCGCTTGCTGGCGTCCCGGCCATTCGCCATAGTTCCGGCCAAGGCCGCTCATACCGGGCGGCCGATGTTCTCAGGGCGGGGTGAAAGTCCCCACCGGCGGTAAGGGCGAAGCAGCCCAAGCCCGCGAGCGCCTTCCTGTCCGGAAGTTCCGGGGAAGAAGGGTCAGCAGATTCGGTGTGATTCCGAAGCCGACGGTTAAAGTCCGGATGAAAGAGAACGGTCGCGACAGCCGCATTCCGCGCGGCTGCTCGTTCCGTATGCCCTGATTCTGGTCCTGAAAGAGGAAAGCCATGAATCAGATGTTGCAAGAACCCGAAGCCAAAGCTCTCGAAGTCGAATCTTCCGAAGTCAAAGCTCCCGAAACCATCGATCCACCCGCGCCGTCGCATCCGCGATTCCAGAAACCGCAGCGGGTGGCCTTCGTGCAATCGTCCTGGCATCGCGAGGTGGTGGAGGAATGCCGGATCGCCTTCCTTGCCGAGATCGAAGCGCGCCACATCACCAATGTCGACCTGTTCGAGGTGCCCGGCTCGTTCGAGATTCCGCTGCACGCGCAGATCCTCGCCAAGACGCGGCGCTATACCGCCATCGTCGCGGCGGGACTGGTGGTCGACGGCGGCATCTACCGTCATGAATTCGTCGCGGACACCGTGATCAAGGCGCTGATGGATGTGCAACTGCGCACCGAGGTGCCGATCTTCTCGGCGGTACTGACGCCGCAGCAGTTTCACGAGAGTGCCGCGCATCTGGACTTCTTCCGCCGGCATTTTGCGCTCAAGGGCGTCGAGGTCGCGGAAGCCTGCGCCAACACGCTGCTCAGCCTGGAACGGCTGCGCGGCCAGGTCGCCGCGGGGATTGCGTAGGTCTGAAATCCCGCGTGCCCCGGACGCTGCGCAGCACGCAGTGATGCGCTGCAGAGCCGGGGCCCATCGTGCGTCGCGTGCTCGTGGGTCCCGGCTCTGCGGAGCAGCGCGAAGAGCGCTGCACCGCGTCCGGGACACGAGGATGCGGTAGCCTTTGCCCACACAACGGATTCCGGTCATTCTGTTGGCTGCACTCCTCAGCCCGGAGCGTCGACCATGACCGAACCAACCTCCTCCGACTGGCTTGGCCTGTCCGGCCAAGTCTGCGTGGTGACGGGCGGCGGCGGCGGCATCGGCCGCGCCGTGGCCTTGAGTCTGGCGCGGGCCGGCGCCCATGTTGCCGCCATCGATCTCGACGAGCGCGGCCTCGAGGTGACGCGAACGGAGCTGCTTGAAATATCCAGCGGTCATGTCGTGGCCCGCTGCGATACGTCGAGCGTCGACAGTATTGCCGCCGCAGCCGAAACCATCGAGCAGACGCTCGGACCCTGCGGCGTTCTCGTCAACACTGCGGCGGTGCTGCGGCCCGGCGGGCTCGAAAACCTGTCGCTGGCCGAATGGAACGCGGTGCTGGCGGTCAACCTCACCGGCTATTTCCTGTGCGCCCAAGTCTTCGGCCGGCCCATGCGCAAGGCCGGGCGCGGCAGCATCGTTCACGTCGCCTCGATCTCGGGCACCCACGCGCAAGGCCAAAGCGGCGCCTACAGCGTCAGCAAGGCCGGCGTCATCATGCTGTCGCGCCAGCTGGCGAGCGAATGGGGACCGCAGGGCATCCGCAGCAACGTCGTCAGTCCCGGCATGGTGATCACGCCGATGAGCCAGTCGTTCTACGACACGCCGGGCGTTACCGAGCGCCGGTCCGCCGTGGTGCCGTTGCGGCGCGTCGGCATGCCGCAGGACATCGCCGACGCCATCCTGTTCCTCGCCAGCGACCGCTCATCCTATGTCAACGGCGACGAGATCACGGTGGATGGCGGCTATGCCAATATGTTGATGAACCTGGTGCCGCGGCCGGGGTTCGAATGAGCCGGTTGTTCGATCAGACGGGGACCGGGAAACCGTGAAGCCGCGATTTGGCGCGATGGTCGAAGCAGGCGATGAACTTCTGCCCGCTTACCAGCACGCGAAGCCGCCGCCGCGTGGCGCTTGACCGCTTCAAATCGAACAGACCGGCACGCCAGGCAACACCATGGGAAATTGCGGACATTATCGCCTCCTGTCGAACGCTTCTACGGTTCAGTGGTGCCGCGTCGATCCCGGGTTCACGGTCCGAACAACAAGCGTGAGCCGGCTCACGCTTTTCTGATCGGATCAGTGCACGGGTTCGTGTTCGGACAGGGGCGCTGCTTCCCGGTGTTCGACCGACAGCGCGCGATAATGGGCTGCCATTTCCCGGTAATGTTGCCGCGAAATCGCGTCGGCCGCCCGTTCCGCGCGTTCATCGAACATTCGCGCACGCTCGATCAGGTCTTTGGTGGTGGGCATCGGACACCTCCATGAGGATACTCGGGGCCTGATATGGCGCATGCATTCGCCCGGCGGCAGATGGGTGGCGCTTCACATCACCGTGTTGATCCGGTTGCCGGCCGCCGCTCGCTCCTCGGCACGAGGTTGTTGTATTTCAACACGTTAAACCTCATCGTGAGGGGGCCACGACGTGGCCGTCTCGAAGGATGGGCTGCCATACCAATCTCTGGTTCCAGGTACTGGCCGCACGCTGACGTGCATTCGGGTGGAGGAAACAACGATGCAATTGCGGAATTTCGGTCGCACCGGACTACAGCTCTCGGTGCTCGGTTTCGGCTGCGGCGCCGTCGGCGGCCTGATGGTACGTGGCGAAGCCGCCGACCAGGAGCGCGCCGTCGCGCGGGCGCTCGAAGCCGGCGTCAACTATTTCGACACCGCGGTGCTGTACGGCGATGGCGAATCCGAGACCAATCTTGGCCGCGTCCTGCAGAAGCTGAAACCGGCCGGCGTCGTCGTCGCCACCAAGGTCCGCGTGCCCCAGGCCGAATTAGGCCGCATCGCCGAGGCCGTCACGAATTCGCTCGAGGGCAGCCTGACGCGGCTGCGCCTCGACCGGGTCGACATCCTTCATCTGCACAATCCCATTACGGAAGCGGGCGGCGGTGCGGCGCTGAGCGCGGGCCAGGTGCTCGAGCACGTGGTGCCCGCGTTCGATCGGCTGCGCCGGCAGGGCAAGATCGGTTTCCTCGGAATTTCGGCGGTCGGCGATACCGCGGCGCTGCATCGCGTGATCGATTCACGCGCCTTCGACAGCGCGCAGGTCGTCTACAACATGCTCAATCCATCGGCTGCCGGGCCATTGCCGGCGGACTATCCGGCCCAGGATTATGCAGGGTTGTTCGATCACACCGCGGCGGCCGGGGTCGGCGTGGTGGGCATCCGCGTGCTGGCCGGCGGCGCGCTGTCGGGCTCGACGGAGCGCCACCCGATTGCGGGGGCGGCCCCCGAACCGATCGGTTCGGCCGTTCGCTACGAGGCGGATGTCGATCGCGCCCGCCGTCTCGCGCCCGTGGTGACGGAAGGATTTTGCGCCAGCCTGACCGAAGCCGCCATCCGGTTTGCGCTGGCGCATCCGGCGATGGGCACCATCCTGGTCGGCATGGCGACGCCGCGACAATTCGAGGACGCGCTGGCGGCGGTCCGGAAAGGTCCGTTGCCGCAGGCGGCGCTCGACCGGCTGGCCGCGCTGCGGCAGGCATTCGCCGGCGAACCGCGATGATCGCCACGGGGTCTCAACCGATCCGGTTGAGGGTGCCTCTGATGCCGGTAAAAATCTCCCCGATATCCTTGCGCATCGAATCGAGCTTCTGGAAATTCTCGAAGACCTCAGCCAGCCGTGCGTCGATCGCGGCCTTGTTTTTTGCAAGCGCCTCCACGCGGGCTTCGAGCTTTTCCTCGCCCTTGAATTCGATCTCGCCGAGCGTCTTGAGCAGGATGTCGCGGTTTTCATTCACCTCGCGGATCAAGGCCTCGATGCCGAATGCCGGCGATTGCAGCGGCACGAGCTCGGCCTGCGACTTCACCACTTCTTCCTTGAAATGGGTCAACATCGCCGATGAATCCTGCAGCCGGGTGAGGCGCAGGCGCGACTCCACGATGAATTCGTTCAGCGCGTTCTGGCGCTCGATCAGGCTCTTGCCGCTGGGGTCCGTTTCCACCTCCGCCAGCGCGTGCTCCAGATGGGTCCGGCGTTCCCTGAGTTCGTCGAAGTCGAGGCGGATCGAGTTCAGGATGTTGAAGCCGTCGTCCAGGCGGGCAACCCGCTGTCCGATTTCGATCCTCTCGCGGGAGAGCGCTTCCACGCGTGCGCTGAGCTTCTCGTCTCCGCTGGTTTCGAGTTGATCGAGAGATCGTATCAGTTGATCGCGGCGCACGCTCAACTCGGCGATCAGCACGTCGAGGCCGCCCAGCGGCACCAGTTCGGCCTCGGATTTCTCCAGTTCTTCCTTGAGGCGGTTCAGCGTCGCCATCGAGTCCTGCAGCAGGGTTTTCCGTTCATGGATCACCGCGACGTTGTGCGAGAGGTCCTTCAGCCGGTCGGCGATGTTGTTCTTGCTGTCGTCGGTCTCGAGATCCGTGAGCCACCTTTCGAGCTGGCGTTGCCGGTCCTTCAGCTCGCCAAATACGGGTTCGATGACCCGCCGCTTTTCGGCCACGACGCCGATCGTCTCCCGAAGCACCTTCTGGCGGCGCCTGATGTCGTCGAGCCGGTCCCGCATATCGACGGATTCGCTCTGGCCATGCGCCAGCACGGCCCGCTGTTCGGTCCCGGCGAGCGCTTTCTCGATGGAAGCGATGACCTCCTGGGGATCGCTGTCGACGAGATGCTGGACCCCGGTATCGAACTGGGTCTGGGTTTCGTGCGCGGTCAGGGTGTCCTGTCGCAGCCCCTTGAGGCGGTCGCGCAACAGACTGTTCTGGCGCGCGAGGCTGAAGGCTTGCCAGACCGACGACCCGATCAGCGCCAGGGTCGTGAACAGGATGGCGCCGAGGGCGAACCGTTGCGGCCCCGGCAACGCTGCGAAATGGATCGAGACCTCGGCTGGACTGAGATTAAGTGCGGCGCCTGCAAAGAAGGCCGACGCGCCCACCAACACGATCCACGCAACGATCGAAAACCACATTCTACTATCTTTTCAATACGCTTACTCGACAGCAACAAGCGAACCGGGACCGGAATGGCGGCGCCGTCTCGCTGAATATCCCGCCATGCTAGCGGCTTTGCCGGTTCCGGGGTAGCGGGTTCCGGGCGGCGCGCCTGCGTCTTTAGGCAAATTCAAGGCCCGGCGGGAGCCTTCCGGCGCGAAGGGATGTCGTCAAACAACCGTAGCGTGTTGGCGGCCCTTTCCGGTACGGGAAGGGAAACGTCGCGAACCGAAGGTTAGGCGGCCTTCGCCTGCTGGCGCGCGCGCATTTCGTCGCTCGGCCTGACGTCCTGCGAGCGGCTGTAGATTGCGACCGCCCCGATCAGCACCACCGTGAGCACGCCGAACAGGGCGTGGTAGGCGGCTTCGGAGCGGGCGCCGGTTGCCAGCGGTTCGAACGCGCCGAGGATGATGCCGGACAGGCTCTGCATGCAGGCGACGCCGAGCATGACGGCGGTGTTGAGCGTCGACATGCCGCGCCCGATCAGGCGGTCCGGGATGATGCCGCGGCCATGCGACAGCACCATGGTGCTGGCGGCCGAGACGAACCCCATCACCAGGATGGCGGCGACCGGCACCCAGACCGGTGGGTGCGACGCCAGCGCCAGCGTGGCGAGCATGGAAACGGTCACGAGATTGCCGCCGACCGCGATCCATTTGCGGGTATCGAGCAGCCGGTCGAGTGGGCCGAAGGCCAGCATGCCGAACTGGTAGGTGACCACGGCACCGAGCAGCACATTGCCGGCGGCGATCGCGCTCATGCCGTGCACCTCGCGCAGGAACGGCCCGCCCCACAGCCCCTGCACCGTGAAGGTGCAGGCATAGCTGCAGAAATTCAGCGCCAGGATCGGCCGCAGCCGCTTGTTGCGCAGCACCTCCATCAGGCCCTGCAGCATCTGGCGCGGCGGCTCCGCGGTGCGCTCCAGGAACGGGTGGCCCGATGGCGCGTCGCGCACCATGACCCAGACCGCGACCGTGGCCAGCGCGGTGAAGGCCACGGCGATGCCGAACACGCCGCGCCAGCCGATCGCCTCCGAGGCCCAGGCCAGCGGCGTGGTGGCGAGCAGGTTGCCGACCAGCCCGATCGACAGCACCATGGCGACCAATGTGGAGAAGCGGTCCGGCGGAAACCAGCGCGAGATCACCACCATGCTGCCGATCAGCATGGCGCCGAAGCCGGCGCCCATCAGCACGCGGCCGGTGAGCAGGACAGGCCATGACGTCGCCAGCGTGAAGATGACGCCGCCGACGGTGGCCAGCACCAGCATGCCGGTCACGGTGCGGCGCGGCCCGAAATGGTCGAACAGCAGGCCGCAGGGGATTTGCATCGCGGCGAAGCCGAAGAAGAACGCGCCGGTCAGCGCCCCCAGCGCCTCCGGCCCTATGCTGAGGTCGCGCATCAGATCGAGCCCGATGGTGACGTTGGAGGCGCGGAAGAAATGGCTGGCGACATAGGCCGTGGCCAGCGTCGTGACGATGATCAGGCCCCGGCGGTGGGGGAAAGGCTGCCGCTCGGTGCTCTGCATCGTCAGGGGATGTCCGCTTCTTGTCGCAAATCGCTCAGGGGGCGATGTTGGGGCGGAGCCTAGGCGGGATGGTCGGGGGGTTCAAGGTCGCAGCGAATCGCGTGGAATCGGCGTGATGGGCCTCCAGGGCCGGGTTTTCCGAGGCGGCCGCGATCAGGACATACCAGAAACGGAAGTTGCCGGTGTGATGCGGCAGTGTGGCGCAGCTGATCACCCGGAGCATCATACGAAAAAGAGCCCCACCGGGATGGGGCCCTCGATTTCGCCTCGCAGAAGAGCGGACGACCGTCAGTTATAGTCAGAATACTTGAACTGCGGCATCGCCTTCAACTGCTCCTTGGTGCCGCTCATCACGGCGTGATCGGGCGTCCAGTCGTTCGCATCGGCGCTGCGAGCGGCCGGGGTGGTGGTTGTCGTCGTGGCCGTCGTGTTCGCGGGCGCCGTAGCCGCGCCGGTGGTGGTGTCGCGCGCCGCACCCGCAGGCGCCGTACCCGTGGGCGCAGTCGAACTGGTGCGGACCGGGGTTTCCACGAATTTGAGCTTGTCGATGGACACCGCAATGTCATGCTCGCCCATACCGAGGAAGCCGCCGACGCCGATCACCACGGCATTGATCTTGCCATCCTTGTCCAGGATCAACTCGTTGACGTCGCCGAGCTTTTCATTGGCTTCGTTGTAGACGTCGAGACCCATGAGTTTGGACGCGCGCCAGTTGCCCTTGAGCATCATCTTGGAACCGGCGGCCTGGCTGGCCGTCACGGTCGGGGCGGCGCGATCGGCGGGCTGGGCGGTCTGGGCATAGGCGGGACCACCGATGACGGCGGCGCTCAGAAGTGCAGCAGCAGTGAAGTTTTTCATTGTATTCTCCGGTGAGAGTTGTCGGTCTCCCAAGAACGGAAGATGCGGCCGAATGTTCCGTCGCAGCAAAGAACGTTCACCGCGAATGGGACATTAAGACACACTTCGGAACGAAATGCGGCGATCTGCATTGATGACGCATGCGTGTCCAGCGTCGGGCCGCGTGCTGCCGAACAACAGTAGCCGACGCTCTTGGGCAGGCCGCGCTCAGGCCACCGCACCGGATGCTCGCAGCTTCTGAATCGCTGCCTCGTCGTAGCCCGCGTTGCGCAAGATCTCGTCGCTGTGTTCGCCGATGCCCGGCGGCTTGCGCGGCCGGACTTTTTTGGCGCCATCGACCCAGATCGGGCTGTTGATGGTCAGCATGGTGTCGTTCTCGAACGGCACCAGCACCTCGTTCTCCAGCATCTGCTTGTCATCGGGAATGTCGTCGAGGATGCCGACCACGCCGAACACCAGGCCGTTGCCGTCGAGAATCTGGCGCCATTCGGCGAGGGTTTTGCCGGCAAAGGTCTCATCGAAAATGCCGATCAGTTCGATCGATCGCGCATGACGTCCGGCCTTGGTGGCGAAGCGCTCGTCGGCCACGAGATCCTCGCGGCCGATGCAGCGTGCCAGCGCCGGCCACTGCTTCTCCTCGTTGAGCAGGGAGAGAATGATCCAGCGGCCGTCCTTGCATTTGTAATGGTTGGTGACTGCGTTGAGCGCATGCTCGCGGGTCCGGCGCTCCTGGAACTTGGCGCCGCACAGCTTGGCCTGCGCCAGCACCGAGGCCGCCCAGATGCCGTTGGCCATCAGGTTGGAGGAGACATGCGAGCCCTTGCCGGTGCGCTCGCGCTTGTAGAGCGCGGTGACGATCGCGCCGTAAAACGCCATCGCGCAGGGGTGGTCGCCCATGCCGGCGACCGACCGCGCCGGCGTGGTGTTCTCATCGGCGCGCACCAGGTCCATCAGGCCCGAGCGCGCCCAATAGGCGTTGCTGTCGAAGCCGGGCTTGTTGGCTTCCTCGCCCTTTTCGCCGTAGCCGGTGAAGGACGCATAGATCAGGCGCTCGTTGAGCGGGGACAGTTGGGCAAAGGTCAGCCCGAGCCGCGCGCGCACCGCCGGCGGGAAATTGGTGATGAAGACGTCGGCCTCGGTCACCAGCCGGTGCAGCACCGCCTGGCCTTCCGGCCGGGAGAGGTCGAGCGCGAGGCTCTTCTTGTTGCGGGCCTCCAGCATCCACGCGAAATTGTGCTGGCTCGCCGGGTAGCCCGGCAGGTTCGGCAGGTTCCGGTAGGGATCGCCGAGGCCCGGCGGCTCGATCTTGATGACGTCGGCGCCGAAATCCGACAGCACGGTGGCGGCCGCGGGCGCCGCGATGAAACTCGCGCAGTCCAGGACCTTGAGGCCGTCGAAGATGCCCTTTTCCATAGTGCCGTTTTCCATAGTGCCGCCGCTCCCGTGATTCTTGTTGGTTTTGTCCGTGTGCTGGAATATCGCTGCATTCGATGACGATCGAGGGCCATTTGAACCATGTTGGGTGGGTGATGCAACGGGCCTTTCTTACCCTCCCCCTCCAGGGGAGGGTGAAGATTTCGCTCTCGTCACTCAGCTTCCGACAGCAGCGCGGCATTGCCGCCCGCCGCCGCCGTGTTGATCGTCACGGTCTGTTCGGTCGCGAATCGTGCCAGGTAATGCGGGCCGCCGGCCTTGGGCCCGGTGCCTGACAGGCCATGGCCGCCGAACGGCTGCACGCCGACCACGGCGCCGATCATGTTGCGGTTGACGTAGATGTTGCCGACGGCGAGCCGCTCGATCACGGCTTCGATGGTGTCGTCGATGCGCGAGTGAATGCCGAGCGTCAGCCCGTAGCCGGAGCGTTCGATCGACTGCAGCACGCCAGCGAGTCCGTCCGCGCGATAGCGCGCCACATGCAGGACCGGTCCGAATATTTCCTCGGTCAGTTGATCCGCGCCCGACAGTTCGAAGATGTGCGGCGCGACGTAGTTGCCGGCGGGCGCGGCGCCGGCGAAATGCACGCGTGCCGATTTCTTCATGCGTCCGATATGCGCCTCCAGGCGCTGCTTCGCCTCAGCGTCGATCACCGGCCCGACATGGATGGAAAGGTCGCGGGGATCGCCGATCCGCAGTTCGCGGGCGGCGCCGACGATCATCTCGATCATGCGGTCGGCGACATCGTCCTGCAGCAGCAGCAGGCGCAGCGCCGAGCAGCGCTGGCCGGCGGAACGGAACGCCGAGGTCACGACGTCGTCGGCAACCTGTTCGGGCAGCGCGGTGGCGTCCACGATCATCGCATTGATGCCGCCGGTTTCCGCGATCAGCGGCACGATCGGGCCGTCCTTGGCGGCCAGCGCCCGGTTGATCGAGCGTGCCACCTCGGTCGAGCCGGTGAAGACAACGCCGGCGATATCGGGATGCGCGGCCAGAGCCGCACCGATGTCGCCGCCGCCGGGCACCAGATGCAGCGCCGAGGGGGGTATGCCGGCCCGATGCAGCACGCGCACGGCCTCCGCGGCGATCAGCGGCGTCTGTTCGGCGGGCTTTGCCACCACCGCATTGCCGGCCATCAGCGCCGCCGCAACCTGGCCCGTAAAAATCGCCAGCGGAAAATTCCACGGCGAGATCGCGACGAAGACGCCGCGGCCGCGCAGCCGCAGCGAATTGCTCTCGCCGGCAGGACCCGGCAACGGCTCGCTCTCGCCGAACAGCCTGCGGCCTTCCGCGGCATAATAGCGGCAGAAATCGACGGCCTCGCGCACCTCGGACAGCGCATCGTCGAGGGTCTTGCCGCCCTCGCGTTGCAGCAGCGCGATCAGATGCGCGCGCCGCTGCTGCAGCAGGTCGGCGGCGTGTTCGAGAATGGCCGCGCGTCGATGTGCCAGCGTCCGGCTCCAGTCCTTGAAGCCGTCGCGCGCCGCCGATATCGCCGCATTCGCCTCGGCCAGCGTCGCATCGGGGATGGCTCCCGCCGCCAGGGTGGTCTCCGCGGCGATCGCCGAAACCAGCCCATCGAGCGCCGCGCGATCGCCGAATTCGATGCCGCGCGAATTCGCGCGTTGCGGTTGATAGAGATCGCCCGGCAGGCGGATATTCGGATGCCGTGCATGGTCGGCGCTGCCGATGATATCGGCCGGGCGCCGCAGCAGCGTGGCTACCGGCGTCGCATCGTCGGCGGCGATCGCCACGAACGACGAATTGGCGCCGTTCTCCAGCAGGCGCCGCACCAGATACGCCAGCAGATCGCGATGGCTGCCGACCGGCGCATAGGTGCGACAGCCAATGTCGGGACGGTCCTCGCTCAATTGCGCGTACAGCGCCTCACCCATGCCATGCAGTCGCTGAAACTCGAATCCGCGTGTCCCGTCCGCCAGCTCGAGAACGGTCGCGACCGTCAGCGCATTGTGGGTGGCGAATTGCGGGAAGATGCGCCGCCGCAGCGCCAGCAGTTGGTGCGCGCAGGCGACGTAGTTCAGGTCGGTCATCGCCTTGCGGGTAAACACCGGATAGTCGTCGAGGCCACGCTCCTGCGCGCGCTTGATCTCGGTGTCCCAGTAGGCGCCCTTCACCAGCCGCAGCATCATCCGACGGCTCAGCCCCCGCGCCAGTTCGTCGCTGTAGCCGATCACGGCCGCCGCGCGCTTCTGATAGGCCTGGATCGCCAGGCCGAAACCGTCCCAACCCTTCATCGATGCATCGCTGAAGGCAGCTGCGATCACTTCCAGCGACAGTTCGAGCCGGTCGGCTTCCTCGGCGTCGACGGTGAAATTCAGGTCAAAGTTCCGGGCAAGGCGTGCAAGGTCGATCAGCCGCGGCACCAGTTCGCTCATCACCCGCTGCCGGCTCACCGCCTCGAACCGTGGATGCAGTGCGGAGAGTTTGACGGAAATGCCGGGCCGCTCGGGCAGCGGCCGGTCATCCGCGGCGCGGCCGATGGCCTCGATCGCGCTGGCGTAGGAATTGAAATAGCGCTCGGCGTCGGCGGCGGTGCGGGCGCCTTCGCCGAGCATGTCGAAGGAGTAGCGGGTGGCGTCGGCCGCATGCGCCCGCGCGAGGGCTGCTTCGATGGTCTCGCCCAGGACAAAATGGCTGCCCATCAGCCGCATCGCCTGCCTTGTGGCGGCGCGCACCGCGGGGACGCCGAGCCGTTTTGCCAGTCGTCCGATGGTGCCTTGCGGGGTTTCTCCCGGCTGGATCACGCGGGCCGACATCCCGAGCGCCCAGGCCGAAGCGTTGACGAGGAAGGCGCTGGATTTGGTCTCATGATGGATGAAATCGCCCTGGCCCAGTTTGTCCTCGATGAACTGGTCGGCGGTTCGGGCGTCGGGCACGCGCAGCAGGGCTTCCGCCAGCACCATCAGGGCCAGCCCCTCTTTGGTGGATAGCGCGAATTCGCGCAACATGTCCTCGACGCCGCCGAGCCGGTCGTCCCTGGCCCTGATCGCGTCAATCAGCCGCGTCGCGGTGCGGTCGATCCGTTCGTCCTGTTCCGAACTCAGAGATGCTGTGGCCAGCAACCGGGCCGCGATGGCGCTGTCATCGGCGGCGTAAGGCGCCTCGAAGGGCGGAACAAGTCGGGATTCGGATGTCATGACGTGCCCTTGAGGAACCGTCCCATTCTATCATGCCGCCGAGCTTGGCACTGTGAAACCGGTGCGATAGGTTCCACGAGATTTCCCGGGTTCGAGTTATGGCGGCCGATGGCACTGACGGGCAGGCGGCAGCGATCAGGCGGGCGGAGCAGAACCGTGCGGTTCTGCGGTTTCGTGACGGCTCTGGCAGGCCTGTATGCGATTGCCACACCGTTGCCCGGGCTCGCCGCCGAACTGAGCGCGCCGGTGGCGGCACTCTACAGCACGGTGTCGATCTTTCCTCCTACGGCGCAGCGCATGACGGTTTGCTACGGCTTCGTCTGCCGTCGCCGCGAAATTCTCGATTTCACGGCGGGCGACCGCAGCGCGCTGACGCGGATCATGGCAGGGGGGCGCGCCTCGGCCGCGGCGGAACGCGCGGCGGTGCGGAAAGCGGTGGTCTGGTTCGATCGCCGCATGGGGCCGATCATCGGCACCAGCAGGCGCGTCGCCAGGGCGGATTTCCGCCATCGCGACGACGGGCATAATTACGATTGCTGGGATACCACCCGCAACACCACCAGCCTTCTGCTCGTGCTGCAGCAATGGGGCCTGCTGAAATTTCATCGGGTGGGCGACCCGCATTACCGGGGCAATGCGCTCGTGCTGCAGACCCCGCACAATACTGCGGTGCTGGTCGAACGCGCCACCAACGCGCAATGGGTCGTGGACATGTGGACGCGCGCCTACGCGCAGCCACCGGATGTCATGACGGTCCAGAAATGGGTGAAGGAAGATTGACGATAAACCAGCGCGTTCTGCGCCGGTTCGTTGCGCGCAAGAGCGATACCCGCTCCTGCCCATTGCACTCTGTTTTTTTGAGATATTCTTGGAAGTCCCACTCCCGGATCAGATCCGAGAGTGCGCTGTCGCGGACCGCGCTCCCAGCCTTAAACCTTGAGGTTCTCGGCCGAGGTCTTGCCGCGATTGGCAACCTCTTCGTATTCAACCGTCTGTCCTTCGTTGAGCGAGGAAAGACCAGCTTTCTCGACCGCCGAAATATGAACGAAAACGTCTTTGCCGCCACTCGAAGGCTGGATGAAACCAAAACCCTTGGTCGCGTTGAACCACTTCACAGTACCTTTAGCCATCACGTCGTCTCCGCGGGATCAAAACAATTAACGAGCCGCCGGTCCCCGCACACCGGCCTGCCCGAAAGCACAGGATACGCCGGATAACGCAAGCTTGATAGCGCAAACGACAGCTCGATTTGGTCGGAAAACGAACGATATCGTGGCGCATTGGCGTCTTTTGTCCGTTTGGGGGATCATTTGATGCGGGAACCCGTCGATCGCTTCAATTTTATTGAATTGATGATGCCGCGTCGGAAACTGCCAAAACAAGAACCCCGGCCGCTCGCGGCGACCGGGGATTCCAGAGCGAAACCGAAGTTCCGGTTACCAGGCGCAGACGTTGACCACGCGGTAGCGGTAGCCGAACTTGGTCAGCACGAGGCGGGTCCGCAAGCAGCCGCCGCCGTAGCCGTAGCCGTAGCCGCCAACGAAGAAGCCGGGGCCATGGCCATGCAGGTGGTGATGATGCGGATGCCACAACGGGCTGGCGGAGGCCGCAGTGGAAGCCAGCGCCGCCGCGCCGAGGGAGGTCGCGGCAACAAGTGCGAGAGTCAATTTGCGAAGCATGGTCGTTCTCCTTGAATGTGCGCCGTAGCGCGGGTTGATCGTTTCAGTCCTACCCATCGCACATCAGTCGCGCCCCTCGAGAGCGCGGTTCGAGAAAACAACATGTGGTTCGGAGACAATTTCCTGAACGATTATTCAGGTGTGAAAAACATCACACAGCGATATCGCGCTGTAATTTATGCCGCGACGGCATCCAGATCGTTAACCAACGCGGACAACGTGCCGGCGTGATCGACGGAGCGAACGATCATCGCTTCGGCGCGTCCGCGGATGGTGACTTCCTGCTGCGGCAGACTGTCTTCTGCAAGGCCGGCGGTGATGCGAACTTCCTCCGAAACCACAACCTCGCAGGCGAGGCTCTTGGTCATGTCCTGCAGCCGCGCGGCGACATTGACCGCGTCGCCGAGCGCGGTGAACACCATGTGATCGCGATAACCGATGTCGCCGATGATAACCTCGCCGCCATGAATGCCGACGCCGAATCGGATCGGCTCGCGCAGGTCATGGCTGAGGAATTGATTCAGTTCGTCGATATTGGCCGAGATCATGCCGGCTGCCCGCAGCGCCTGGCGGCAGGCGGTTTGCGGATCCGTACCGAGCCCGAACAGCGCCAGTTGTCCGTCGCCGACGAACTGGTTGGGCTGGCCGCCGCATTCGAGCACGGCCTGCGACACCGCGCCGAGGAAACGATTGACGATGAAGACAGTGTCGAACGGCAGCCGCTTCTCCGCGAGCCTGGTCGAGCCGCGCATGTCGACGAACAGGCTGACGAGATAACGCTCCTCGCCGATGCGGGAAGGACTCGACGTCCGCAAGGTCGCCGCCGTGGTCTGCGGCAGGAAGATCTGGAAGAACGACAGATCGGATTCCGGCCTGAGCTGGCAGGCGAGCCGGATCGCCGGATCGGCGCCGGCACCGACGCGGTCGAGTACGAACGCCTCGCGCATCGAGGGCTCCGGCAGCGACGCGCAGTCTCCGATCACGCGAATGCGGCAGGTCGAGCAGCGGGCGCGGCCGCCGCACACGCTGGCATGCGGGACGTTGTTGCGCAGGCTGGCCTCCAGCACGCTGAGGCCCTTCGGCACGCGAACCGTCTTGCCATTGCCGTAGGACAGGTTGACCATTCCGGCCCGGCGCTCGTTGAGGGCGCGCACGCCTCGTGCCAGCAGCACGATTCCGAGCAGGCCGAGATAGCCGATCAGGAAGTACTCCTCGATTCTCTGCAGTACCTCCTGTTCGGCCCGGGTGCCGACCTGCTGTGGCGAGAGATTTTCCGCCCGCCACTCCTTGCTGTCGCTGTCGACGACGGTTCGACCGCCCTGATAGAGCCCCAGCATGGCCAGCGCCGGAATCAGCACCGCCGCCGCGAGCAGAAACGGCGCGGCGGTCCTGTAGAACGCCTTCATCCGCAGCCAGAAATACAGGCCGATGCAGCCGTGGACCCAGGAGATGATCAGGACCGCGAACATCAGCCACATCTTGTACGGCCAGACGATCCAGAGCGCGAAAAATACCTGCGGGTAGAGCTTCTCGTGTCCGAACAGGGTCTGGCCGAGCCGGACGCCGGCAATATGGGAGATGATCAGCGCGGGAATGCTGAGGCCGAGCACGAGCTGGAGCGGCTCGATCGCCTTCCAGCGAAATTGCCGGCGGTCGTAGAGCGCCCAAAGGCCGAGGCCGGTATGGATCAGCGCCGCGGCGTAAAACACGATCGCGACCGGGAGAAATTGCCAGAACAAAGCGTGGTAATAGACGCCGCCGGCAAGCGCCTCCATCGAGACGTTGCCGAGCGCGTGGTTGAGGAAATGGCTGACCAGATAGGCAAACAGCACCAGACCGCAGGCGAGCCGGACCTGCCGGATGTTGATGCCGCGGAGAGATCTTGTGAACCGGGCTGAGATGAGTTCGGCCATGTGATTCCGTCGGGTCGTTGCTCACGCCATATTAGAACCTGGAACAGGAGGTGACCACATCTCCAGCGTCGTCCCTGCGAATACGAGCGCAGGGGCACCCGAAGCTTACGACCCATACGCCGTGATGCCTCGCGTGGGCACTGTGCAGATACCTTTTGCAACAAGCAACAGCGATGGGTATGGGTCCCTGCGTCGTTCGCAGGGACGTCGCCAATATGTGGTAACACGTTGACACCCCGATCGGAGTCGGGGAGAAAGCGCCGTGACGAACCCCCCGCCCATGCAAGGCAGTGCAGCGCACGCCAGGATCTCCTCGCGGCAATGGCTCGCGGTTGCCGCCGTGATCGCGGCGCTGACGGCGATGCGGGTGATCTACGCAGGCGCGATCGACCTGCGCACCGACGAGGCCTACTACTGGACCTGGTCGAAGGAGAGCGCGCTATCCTTCCTCGATCATCCGCCCATGATCGCCTGGTTCATCCGGTTCGGCACCGCTGTTTTCGGCGACACCAACTTCGGCGTGCGGTTTGCCGGCATCGTTGCGATGCTGGTCACGCAGCTGTTGCTCGCCGATGTCGTCCGGCGCGTGACGCATGACGCCCGCGCGATCGTCATTGCCGTACTGATGCCGGAGGCTGCGCTTTACTACGGGCTGCTGATGGCAAAGGTCTCGCCCGACGTGGCGCTGATCCCGTTTGCGGTCGCGATGGTGTGGGCGCTGGTGCGGCTGCACGAGAGCAACGACGCGCGCTGGTGGCTGGCGGCCGGCGCCTTCGCCGGGCTGGCGCTGCTGTCGAAATTCACCGCGGTGATGCTGCTTCCGGCGGTCGCGGCCTTCATGCTGGTGCCGAAATGGCGCGGCCGCTGGCTGGCCAGTCCGTATCCGTGGGCGGCGGCGCTGATCGCGGTCGTCGTGTTTTCGCCGGTCCTGATCTGGAATTTCCAGCACGACTGGGCGTCGTTCCGCTTCCAGCTGGTGCGCGCCACTGCGAACCACCAATTGTCGCTTCGTACCGTCGGCGACTATATCGGGCTGCAGTTCGGGCTGGTCGGATTCATCCTGCTGCCGGTGGTGCTGTCGGGCGTGGCGCTGACGGCGTGGCGGGGATACCGCCGCGGCGACGCGGTGGCCATTCTGCTGTCGACCGCCGTGCTCGTCCCCTTCGGCTATTTTTTCTGGAAGTCGCTGTCCTTGAGGATCGGCGATACCTGGCCGATGTTCATCTGGCCGGTTGGATTTGCCGCCGCTTCCATCAACATCGCGATGCTGTCGCGCGAGGGCTGGCCGGCATGGATGGTGCAATCGACGATTCGCTGGGCCAGGGTCGCGATCGCTTCCGGGATCGTCTTCGTGGTTGCGGTCTTTCTTTATTATGTCGTCGCTCCCTGGAATCTTATCGGTCGGGCCGATCCGATCGGCGGCGAAGCCGGCTATCAGCAGGTGGTGGCGCGGGCGGAGACCCAGCTGCAAGCGACCGGCGCGAGCTGGATCGCCACCACGGACTATCGCACCTACGCCATGCTGCGCTGGTTCTTCAATGACCGCGTGCCGGTCATTCAGATCAACGAGCGCGGCAGGTTTGAAGGTTTTCGCGATCCCGGCATGAAGGCGATCCGGGGCCGCACCGGGCTCTATGTCGGGCGCGAGCCTGACCATCTCGGCCCGGTATGGACGTCGACGACCGCGATCAGGCAGCCGCTCGAACGGGTCGAGCGCAGCTGGCGCGGCATCGTGATGGATACCTATGCGCTGGAAAAGCTGACCGGCTGGACGCCGGAGCTTGCGCCGTCGAAGGATTCGCCGCTCTATCGTCCGCGCACCCTGGCGGGCAAGCCGGAAATGGACAACCGCGGCTTTATCGTCGCAGCCTCGGTTCGATAGTCACTCTTCGCCGTCGCGCTTGCGTATCAGGTCCTTGGCGAGATCGCCGAGTGCGGGGCGCGGCAGGGCGGTGAACGGCAATGGCCGGGTGACGTCGATCGCGGCAAGCCCGAGCCGTGCGGTGAGCAGCCCGTTCAGGACGCCTTCGCCGAGCCGCTGCGACAGCTTTGCCGCGATGCCATGGCCGAGCATCTGCTGGATCAGGCTGTCGCCTGCGGCCATGCCGCCGGTTATGGCGAGGTGGGCAATGACGTGGCGCATCAGTTTGATCATGCCGAGCGCGCCGGGTCGCGCGCCGTAGAGCCGCGCCAGCTGCCGGATCAGCCGCAGCGCCGCCACGAACACGAAGAGAACGTCGATCACGGCGCGCGGGCTGACGGCGGTGACGACCGAGACGCGCTGCGCCGCCGACGAGACCAGCCGCCGCGCCTCCTGATCAAGCGGCGCCATCAATTCGCGCTCGGCGAGGCGTATCATGTCGGCGCCGTCGATGATGTCGTCGGCATGGCCCTGCAATGCGGCGCGCGCCCGCGCCAGATGCGGGTTCTGGCGCGCCAGCCCGAGCAGCTCCTGGACCACGGCGCGGCTCTCGGCGCGATCGTCGTTGGCGAGCACCGCGCTGGCGCGCTGGTGCAGTTTTTCTATTGTCGCAAGGCGCGCCAGCCCCAGCGCCTCGCGCGCGACGACGACGACCAGCGCCAGCGCGGCGGCGGCGGCGAAGGCCAGCCCGAGATAGCCAAGGCTCTCGCTGCGCGAGAACAGATCCTCGACCAGTCGGGTGACGCCGAGCCCGAGGCCGAGCGTGACCAGCCCACCCAGCGCGCTCCAGAACATCGTGCCCCAGCGAAAACCCCGTTGCACGGGAACGAGCGGCGCCTCGACCAGGACCGGCAGCAGCGCGGCATCGGCTTCAGGCCTGACGTGGACAGTGCCTTTCGACGGGCGGCTTGAATCGTCCGCATCCATCACGATGACGCCGGGGTCGTCGAGCTTGAAGGTCGCCGGCCGCCGGTGAGGGGGGCGCTCGCTCATTGCAGTCTGTCTCCGATCAGGAACTGGAGGGCGCGGTCAAGGCGGATGTGAGGCAGCGCGGGCGCGCCGCCGCCGTCGCGTTCGAGCAAGGGCGGGCGGAAGCGCAGAAAGCGGAAATCGCTTTTTTCGGCCGAGGCGCTGGAAAGGCCGCGAAACGCAGTCTCTCCCTTGAACAGGTCTTCCGGGTCGGCCGGCAGGTCGCCCGGAAAGGTCGCGACCTCGGTGTTGCCGTCGAAGGCCTCGCCGTTTGCCATCTCGCCGGGCACGGGCGTTCCCAGGATCGAGGGCAGCTTGTCGCGGCCGCGCGCGACCTGCGCCTCGCGGGTGGCGCGGACCGCGGCCAGTGCGACGACATCGATCAAGGCTCCGGTATCCTCGGCCCGATCGACAGCCTTGCCGACGATACGCCGCAGCACGGCCTCGAGGCGATCATGGCTGGAGTGATGCAGATGATCGGCCTTGGTCGCGGCAAACAGGATGCGGTCGATCCGCGGCCGGAACAAGGTAGAGAGGAACGTGCTGCGCCCGATCCTGAAACAATCCAGGATTCCGGCGAGCGCCGCTTCGAGGTCGACCAGCGCCTCCGGCCCGGCATTGAACGCCGAGAGCGCATCGACCAGCACGATCTGGCGATCGAGCCGCGAGAAATGATCGCGGAAGAATGGGCGGACCACCACATCCTTGTAGGCCTCGTAGCGCCGCACCATCATCGCCCACAGCGAACCCTCCGGCGCCGTGCCGTCGATGGGTACGTCGAGCGGCGCAAAGGTCAGCGCCGGGGTGTCGGCGAGATTGCCGGGCATCAGGAAGCGGCCGGGCGGCAGCAGGCTCATGGCGAAACGTTCGTCGCGGCAGGCGCGCAGATAATCGGTGAACAGCCTGGCTGCCGTCAGCGCCGCCTGTTCGTCGGCCGGGGCTTGCGGGACCAGCGTGCCGAGATGGGCGTGCCATGGCGCCGCCAGTCCGGCGCGCAGCGGCTCGCGCGACAGCGCGAGGCTCTCGGCCGACCATTGCTCATAACTTTTGTTGAGCAGCGGCAGGTCGAGCAGCCATTCGCCGGGATAGTCGACGATATCCAGCGTCAGGGTGCGGTCCGCGCCGTTCTGGCGCTGGTAGTCGATCACCAGCCTGAGTTCGCTGATATCGACCGTCGAATTCGGCCAGTGCCGCGCCTCGATCAGGGTGCGGACGTGGTTCTCATAGGCAAAACGCGGCACCGCGTCGTCGGGCTGCGGTTCCAGCCGGGCGCGGGCGATCCGGCCGGTGGCGAATGGCTCGAAGATCGGAAAGCGGCCGCCGCGGGTGAGGCCGTGAATCAGCGCCGTGATGAATACGGTCTTGCCGGCGCGCGACAGCCCGGTGACGCCGAGGCGGACCGTCGGGTTGAAAAACTGGTCGCCATAGTCCTTCAGGGCCCGCGCCGACAGCCGTGCCTCCTCGACGATATCCTGAAAGCTGGGGGCCATGCGGGAGGAAACGACTCGGTTTGGTGGAGGCAATTGGCGGGAAAGCTATCCGAAAAGTGGCGATTGGCGGGGCAAAATCAAGTTTCATACTAAAGACGCGATCCGGGTGGAGAAGTCCGGTTCGTTGACCTCTCCGGAGGTATGTCCTAACGCTTCGCTAGCACAGCCTGCCGGGCCATCATGACCATCTTCCGACTGAAACAACTCGCCTCGACCTCCGTCCACGCGGCCGGCGCCATGCTCTGGAATTACGACCGGGCCGAACTGATCGCCGACGGCGTGGTGCACGGCATCGGCGTGTTCTGCGGCCTGGTCGCGGCCATCGTGCTGATCGTGCTGGCGGCCGTTTACGCCACCGGCATCGAGGTGGCTGCCGTTTCGGTTTATGCCGCGGGCCTGCTGGCCATGCTGATGCTGTCGGCGACCTACAATCTGTGGCCGGTCTCGCGCGCCAAATGGGTGCTGCGCCGCTTCGATCATTCGGCGATCTATCTGCTGATCGCGGCGACCTACACGCCGATCTTCCTGCAGCTGAAGGACAACGTTTTCGCCATCGCGCTGCTGATCGGCGTCTGGTGCGTGGCGATTGCCGGGATCGTGATCAAGCTGGTGATGCCGGGTCGCTTCGACCGGCTCTCGGTCGGCCTCTACCTCGCGATGGGCTGGAGCGGCTTCATGGTCTGGGAGACCGTGGTGGCGTCGCTGCCGACGATGGCCCTGTGGTTCATTGCACTCGGCGGCGCGTTCTACAGTTTCGGCGTCATCTTTCATGCGTGGCAGCGGTTGCGTTTCCAGAACGCGATCTGGCATGGCTTCGTGCTGCTGGGAGCGGGCTGCCATTACACCGCCGTGCTCGATCTGGTTCTGGCCTGAAATTCCAACAAACAATCGGAGCGTGGCGATGCAGGTGGCGGGTAAGGTCGTGGTCGTCACCGGGGGCGCCAACGGCATCGGCCGCGCGCTGTGCGAGGCCTTCCATCGCGCCGGCGCGGCCAAGGTCGTGGTCGCCGATCTCGATCTGGCCAACGCGCAAGCCGTTGCCGCCTCGGTCGATGGCGCGGCGTTCAAATGCGATGTCGGGCAGGAGCAGGACATCGTCCACGTGATTGAGGAGACCGAGCGGCAATTCGGCCCGATCGCGCTGTTCTGTTCCAACGCCGGCATCGGTGGCGGGTTCGATCCGATGTCGGTCAATGCCGGCGGCAGCTCGGACGAGCCGTGGGCGCGAAGCTGGGCCATTCACGTCATGGCGCATGTCTACGCCGCGCGGCATCTGATCCCGCGCATGAAGGCGCGCGGCGGCGGCTATTTTCTCAATACGATCTCCGCCGCGGGGCTTTTGTCGCAGGTCGGCAGCCCGGCCTATTCCACCACCAAGCACGCGGCGGTGGGGTTCGCGGAAAGCCTCGCGATCTCGCACAAGGCCGACGGCATCAAGGTCTCGATCCTGTGCCCGCAGGGCGTCGACACCAATATGCTGAGATCGATTCCCAAGGGCCCGCAATCCGGCGACGGCGATCTGACGCCGGAGCAGGTCGCGCTCGACGTGATGGCCGGTCTCGGGCAGGAAACTTTTGTCATTTTGCCGCACCCGCAGGTGCTCGGCTATATGCGCAAGAAGACCGAGGATTACGATCGCTGGATCGCAGGGATGGCGAAGATCCAAGCCAAGATGCGGGAAGCCTACGGGAAGTAGCAGACGCTTTGTGGAGCGTGGCACAGCTCTCTCAACGTCATTGCGAGCGAAGCGAAGCAATCCATCGCGCGGCAAAAAGGAAGAATGGATTGCTTCGCTGCGCTCGCAATGACGCTGCGAGACTGTCGCCCTGTTGCGACGTACCTACGCTACCCCTTCTTCGCATAAAGCAGCGGCACCGCCGAATCCACCATCACCTCGATCAGGCTGACGCCGTCATGCGCGAGACCGCGCGCCAGCGCGGGCGCCAGTTCAGCTGACGTGCTGACCCGCATGGCGTCGCAGCCCATGCCTTGCGCGATCTTCACAAAGTCGATGCCGGGCAGATCGAGGCCGGGGACGTTGCGCACCTGCATCACCTGGCTGAACGAGCGCATCGCGCCGTAGCCCAGATTGTTGATCACCACGACGGTCAGCGGCAGCTTGCGCTGCGCCGCGGTCCACAGCGCCTGGATCGAATACATCGCCGAGCCGTCGCCGATCAGGCAGACGGTTCGGTTGCCGGGGCGGGCGAGCGCCATGCCGACCGCGGCGGGCAACCCGAAGCCGAGGCCGCCGCTCGCCATGGTGGAAAAACTGTCCTGGCCGCGCATCGGCATGAATTTCTGCAGTGCCGGGCGGTGCGACGGGGCTTCCTCCACCAGCACGGCGTCACGGGGCATCGCCGATGACAGCGCATGCAGCAGGTACTCGACCGGAATCGGATCACCCGCGTTCGGCGCCGGCGGCAACACGCGGCCCGCCGGAACGGCGCGCCTGGTCTCGGGCAGCAATTCCAGCAGCATCGTCAGCGCCGGCTTCATCGTCGCGACGATGCTGGTGCCGTAGGGCGTGACCGCGGCCGCGTCGGAATCGTCGGTGATCTGGAAGATCGAGGTGGCGCCGTCGAAGATCGAGGCATGGCCTTCGACATGGAAGGTGAACACCGGCGCGCCGATCACGACCACCAGATCATGGTCGCGCAGCGCGTCGGACAACTGGCCCGGCGAGGCATGCAGGAAGCCGGCGAATTGCGGATGCCGTTCCGGAAAACTGCAGCGCGCCGAAAACGGGCTGATCCAGACCGAAGCCCGGGTCTTTTCCGCCACCCGCACCATCAGGTCGACGGCTTGCGCGCGGTCGACGCCGGGACCGACGACGAGGGCAGGGCGCTTGCTGGCGGCGAGTGCGGTGGCGAGCGCCTGCATCGCCTCGGTGTCGGGGCCGATCTCCCGGCTGACGCTGCGGGCCTCGATCGGCTGGGCGGGATGGGTCCAGTCGTCGATCGGCACCGAAACGAAGGTCGGGCCGCAGGGCGGCTGCATCGCCACGTAATAGGCGCGCGCGATCGCCGCAGGCACGTCTTCGGCCCGCGCCGGCTCGACCGAATATTTGACATAGGGGCGCGGAAATTCCGCGGCGCGCTCGGCATAGAGAAAGGGCTGCAGCGGCAGAATGCTGCGCGCCTGCTGTCCCGCCGTGATCACCAGCGGGGTCTGGTTGCGATGGGCGGTGAAGATGTTGCCGAGTGCATGGCCGACGCCGGCGCCCGAATGCAGGTTGACGAACCCGGCGTTGCGGGTGGCCTGCGCATAACCATCGGCCATGCCGATCACGGAGGCTTCCTGCAGGCCCAGCACGTAGTCGATATCGTCAGGCCAGTCCGCGAGGAACGGCAGTTCGGTCGAGCCGGGATTGCCGAATACTTTCCTGATGCCGAATGCGCGCAACAGGTCGAGCGTGGCGTGCTTGACGGTGACGGATTTGATGGCGGGTTTGCGGGACGACATAAAGGCGGCTCCGGGAGAAGGCCGTCATTCCGGGATGGTGCGTTAGCACCAGACCCGGAATCTCGAGATTCCGGGTTCGATGCTTCGCATCGCCCCGGAATGACGTCAACCTACCAATTCGCCGTGCCCTTCATGGTCGGCTGTCCCTGCGAATTCGCGGTCCACAATTCCATGCCGGCGCCGGTCTCATTGGCGTTGACCGAGAATTCGCTGCCTTCGAACAGCGGTTGCACGCCGCGATAGCTGAATTTCTTCGGTGCTGTGCCGCCGTGAAGCTTGGCCGCGAGTTCGACGATGAACGCCGCCTGCATCGGGCCGTGGAACACGAGGCCCGGATAACCCTCGACCCTGGTGACGTAATCGCGGTCGTAGTGAATGCGGTGGCCGTTGAAGGTCAGCGCCGAATAGCGGAACAGCAGCACGGGATCGGCCATGTGGCTTTCGCGATGCTTTGCCACGGGCGGCGGCGGAGGCGCCTTGGCGGGCGCGGCCGGCTGCGCCGTCGCCATGTCCCGATAGACGATGTCCTGCCGCTCGCGGATCGCGGTGCCGCGCGGAGTCGTGATCAGGTGCTCGACCGAGACGAAGCACAGCACGCCGGTGCTGCCGGTCTTCATCGTCACATCCGAAATCCGCGAGGTGCGCTTCGCTTCATCGCCGACACGCAGCGGCTCGAAGAATTCCAGCTCGCCGCCGGCCCACATCCGGCGCGGCAGCGGCACCGGGGGCAGGAAGCCGCCACGGGTGGGATGGCCGTCCGGGCCCAGTTCCGACATCGGAAACACCGGCTGCGCCAGGCACCAATGCACGGTCCATGGCGCGGCATCGCCGTCCCCAGGTTCGCCGATCTCCTGGAACAGGGTGGCGCGCAGGCCCTTGACCAGTTGCGCGGTGACGATGTCGGAGGCTTCGGTGGTTTTGCCGATCCAGCCACGCAAATGCTCGAGGTCGAGTTTTTCGGTCATGACGATTGGGTCCGGACGTGAGGAATTTTGGCGGCCGAAGGGGCGTCGCCGATGCCGGGCACGGCGCCGTAGTGGCGCGGTTCGCCGACGAAGATCGCGGCGGGCGCGGCATAGCTCACCTTGCCGTTGGGCGTATCGACCTCGATGCGGCGCAGATGCGGATGCACCGCGAGATCGGCCATGGTGTTGACCTCGGCAAAGGCGATGTCGGAATCGGCAAGGCGCTTCAGGAGATCGACGCGCGACATCCTGGCAAAACTGTCGCCGACCGCCTGGTCGGTAAGGGCGCGGTTGCGCACGCGCTCCACCATGCTGGCGAAGCGGGGATCCTTGGGCAGATCGGGCTGATCCAGCACCTCGGCGCAGAGTTTCTTCCACTCGCGTTCGCTCTGGATCGAGATCAGGATTCCCTTGCCGTCCCTGGACTGGAAGACCCCGTAGGGCGCGATCGAGGGATGCGCCAGCGCCATCCGCTTCGGCGGATTGCCGGCTTCCGAATTGAGCAGCGGCACCGCCAGCCAGTCGGCCATCACGTCGAACATCGAAATCCGGATATCGGCGCCCTTGCCGGTGCGTCCCCGCGCGATCAGGGCCTCGAGGATGGCGGCATGCGCGGTGGCGCCGGTGGCGATATCGACCACGGAAATACCGACCCGCGACGGGCCATCGGGGCTGCCGGTGATCGATGCCAGCCCGCTCTCGGCCTGGATCAGGAGATCATAGGCCTTGCGGTCGGCGTAGGGGCCGTCGTCGCCATAGCCGGAAATGGTGCAGCAGATCAGTTTTGGGTATTCTTTTCGCAGGCGCTCCAGCGAGAAGCCGAGCTTGTCCATCGAGCCCGGCTTCAGATTCTGCAGCAGCACGTCCGCGCTCGCGATCAGCGCTTCGAGCGAGGCGCGGCCTTCCTTGGTCGCGAGGTCGATGACGGCGGAATCCTTGCCGCGATTGAGCCAGACAAAGTAGCTGCTCTGACCCTTGGCCGCGGCATCGTAGCCGCGGGCAAAGTCGCCTTCCGGCCGCTCCACCTTGATGACATGGGCGCCGGCGTCCGCCAGCCGCGAACTGCAGAAGGGGGCGGCGACCGCCTGTTCGACGGCAATGACGGTCAGTCCCTCGAGCGGCAGCATGTTTTCATTTCTCAGTAGGAGCGGGGCATGCCGAGCACGTGTTCGGCGACATAGGACAGAATGAGATTGGTCGAAATCGGCGCCACCTGGTAGAGCCGGGTTTCGCGGAACTTGCGTTCGACGTCGTATTCCTCGGCGAAGCCGAAGCCGCCATGGGTCTGCACGCAGGCGTTCGCGGCCTCCCAGGAGGCGTCGGCCGCCAGCATCTTGGCCATGTTGGCCTCGGCGCCGCAGTCGAGCCCGGCCTCGTATTTGCGGGTGGCTTCCTTCACCATCAGTTCGGCGGCGCGCATCGCCGCATAGGATTTCGCGATGGGAAAC
>JAUXWH010000101.1 GCA_030681365.1 Bradyrhizobium sp. | reverse complement strand
CAGTGCCGCGCCGCCTCGTCGTCGTCGTGGTAGATGGTGACGAGCAGCTTGTCCTTCTTCAGCCCGAAATCCTTCGTGATCAGGTTCCAGGCGAGCTCGATGGCGCGCTCCTTGAAGTAGTCGCCGAACGAGAAATTGCCGAGCATCTCGAAAAAGGTGAGATGCCGCGCGGTGTAGCCGACATTGTCGAGGTCGTTGTGCTTGCCGCCGGCGCGCACGCATTTCTGCGAGGTGGTGGCGCGCTGATAGGGCCGCTTCTCGACGCCGGTGAAGACGTTCTTGAACTGCACCATGCCCGCATTGGTGAACATCAGCGTCGGGTCGTTGCGCGGCACCAGCGGCGACGACGGCACGATCTCGTGGCCCTCCGACGCGAAGTAGTTGAGGAATGCCGACCTGATCTCGTTAACGCCGCTCATGTCCGTCCAATCGTAAAAAGCCCGGGATTCGCTGCAAACGCGCCATCTCACCGGCCCAGGTACCAAGCCATGGCTTTTAGACAAGGGGGATGGCGCTGTCCATAAAGTGTGCAGCAAATCAGCAGCTTGCCGCGGCAGCACAAGGTTCGTTGATAATTGCTGCGGCTGCGTTGACAGCCTTGCCGTGGGCGTGGTTTTCTCCCATCTGTTCAAGACAGTCACGTCGGGAGAGATCGGCTTCAATGCCGGCGCCGAAGGAGCAACCGCCCCGGAAACTCTCAGGCAAACGGACCGCGTGACTTGCTAACATCTGGAAAGAGACGCCGCCGGGCCAGTCCCGGGATGCGTCCGCCGACGGGATAATACTCTCAGGCACAGCGACAGATGGGGCTTCGATGGGTTTTCGAGGAATCCTCCTCGGGAACCGCGAGGGCCCCATGATGCTTGCGCGCGAAACCGAAACCGCACTGAAAACCACCCCTTTGCATGCGCTGCATATCGCCAGCGGCGGCAAAATGGTGCCGTTCGCCGGCTATGACATGCCGGTACAGTTCGCCACCGGCGTGCTCCGGGAACACCTGCATACCCGCCATTCGGCCGGGCTGTTCGACGTCTCGCATATGGGACAGCTCGAGCTGCGGGCGAAATCCGGCAGGGTCGAGGACGCCGCCCTGGCGCTGGAACGGCTTGTGCCGCAGGACATCTTGGCGGTCGCCCCGGGCCGGCAGCGCTACGCCCAGTTCACCAACGAAGCCGGCGGCATTCTCGACGACCTGATGGTGGCGAATTTCGGCAGCCATCTGTTCCTGGTGGTCAACGCCGCCTGCAAGGCCGAGGATGAGGCGCATCTGCGCGCGCACCTCCAGGAAAGCTGCGTCATCGAGCCGCTGCCCGACCGCGCGCTGCTCGCGCTGCAGGGACCGAAGGCCTGTTCGGTGCTGGCCGGGCTTTGCCCCGAAATATCGGAAATGCGGTTCATGGATGCGGGGCCGCGCCGCATCGACGGCGTCGACTGTTTCGTCTCGCGCTCGGGCTACACCGGCGAGGACGGGTTTGAGATTTCGGTTCCGGCTCAACAGGCGGAAGCCTTCGCCAAGACGCTGCTGGCGAATGGCGACGTGCTGCCGATCGGGCTCGGCGCGCGCGACAGTCTGCGGCTCGAGGCCGGGCTCTGCCTCTATGGCCACGACATCGACACCGCGACGACGCCGGTCGAGGGGGCGCTGGAATGGTCGATCCAGAAGAGCCGCCGCCATGGCGGCGCCCGCGCCGGGGGTTTTCCCGGCGCCGACAGGATTCTCGCGCAGCTCGAAAAAGGAGCGCCGCGCCGCCGGGTGGGGCTCAGGCCCGAGGGCCGGGCTCCGGTGCGGGAGGGCGCGCCGCTGTTCGCGGACGAGGCTTCGTCGGAACAGATCGGCAAGGTCACTTCGGGCGGCTTCGGTCCCAGCCTCAATGCGCCTGTCGCGATGGGCTATCTGCCGGTTTCGCACGCAGCCGCGGGCTCCCTGGTATTCGCCGAACTGCGCGGCGCGCGACTGCCGCTGCGGGTGGCCGCCACGCCCTTCGTTCCCAACACCTACAAACGTTGAACCTCAAAACGCCGAAGGATACGTCATGACGACGCTCTACACCGCCGACCACGAATGGCTCCGCATCGAGGGCGACGTCGCCACCATCGGCGTCACCGACTACGCCCAGTCGCAGCTCGGCGACGTCGTGTTCGTCGAGCTGCCGAAGGTCGGCCGCAGCCTGAAGAAGGCCGAGGCCGCCGCCGTGGTCGAGTCGGTCAAGGCCGCCTCCGACGTTTACGCCCCGATTACGGGCGAAGTGCTCGAGGTCAACGACGCGCTCGCCGCGGAACCGGCGCTGGTCAATTCCGACGCCGCCGGCAAGGCGTGGTTCTTCAAGCTGAAGATAGCCGACAAGAGCGAACTCGGCGGCCTGATGGACGAGGCCGCCTACGCCAAGCACACCGCGTGAAATGAAAACTGAGTGAGATGAAACGACACTCCCGCACACCCAGCGTGTCATGGTCCGCGAAGGCGGACGATCCAGTACGCCGCGGCTGTGCGGTTCGATCGCCGGCGCCGGCGATTACTGGATGCCCCGCCTTCGCGGGGCATGACGAGACAGCGAGGACCTCCCCATGAACGCGCCGCTTAAGCCCATCGACGAGCCCGCATCCACTTTCGTGCGGCGCCACATCGGCCCCTCGCCCCGCGACGTCGGCGCGATGCTGGAGACCGTGGGCGCGAAAAGCCTGGGCGCGCTGATGGCCGAAACCCTGCCATCCTCGATTCGGCAAAAGGCGCCGCTCGACCTCGGCCGCGCCTTGAGCGAAACCGAGGCGCTGGCGCATATGCGCGAGCTGGCGGCGCAGAACCAGCTGTTCACCTCGCTGATCGGCCAAGGCTATTCCGGCACCATCCTGCCCGCGGTGATCCAGCGCAACATCCTGGAGAACCCGGCCTGGTACACGGCCTACACGCCGTATCAGCCGGAGATCAGCCAGGGCCGGCTGGAAGCCCTGTTCAATTTCCAGACCATGATCTGCGACCTCACCGGGCTCGATGTCGCC
>JAUXWH010000096.1 GCA_030681365.1 Bradyrhizobium sp. | reverse complement strand
GGCGACCACCGGCTACTGTACATGGGGTTGTTTTCAATATTTTTGTTCGAACCAGCACCGCGTCAGCGTTGCGGCTGCCTTCCGGGCATGATCCCAGGGCCGCTCGGGTCGCGACCCGGCTCCAACCGCCCTGGCAACGCCCGGTGGAGGAGCCCTCCACCGCCACCCTCTTCCCTTTACCGCCCCACCCGATGCCGCTAGAATTCGTTACCTGATCGTAAACGAGGGCGAAATGAAGTTGAAATTGCTGGCTGCCGCGGCGTTGCTCGTGGTTTCCGTGCCCGCGTTTGCCGCCGATGCAGGCGTTCGCGTTCATCGCCAGCGGGCCCAGGCGGTCGCTCCGCTGATCATCGACTATTCCCATAATTACGGCCCGGCCGATTTCTACCCGGGAACGACGGCGCTGCCGGACCGCGTCGTGGTGCCGCTGAATGAACGGCCCTACGGCATCTATGACGGCTTCGATCGCCTTTGCGGGCAATCGTCGGCGAACTACCGCGGCCAGGACGGCCGGCGACATCCGTGCTACTGAAGCGTTTTGTATGAGCGCCGTGCCGGTGAGCAGGCGTCGAGCGTGCTGGAACTTTCGCCTTCCGCCAGGCTTTGGAGTCCCATGATCGATCTCAATGATACGAAGAGTGGCCTCTCGCGCATCAGCTCGCAGCCGATTGCCCTCGCCGCCGCCATATTGGTCGCCCTGGTGGCCGGCGGCGGATCCATCGCGCTGTGGCGCGGCTACACCGGCAACTCGCCCGAACCGGACCGCGTCGTTGCGGTCAGGCAGCTGCAGGCCCGCACCGCCCAGGCTTCCGAGCAACTGGAGGAGACAACCAAGGGCCTGGAAGCCACCCAGCAGGAGTCGATCGACCAGCTGCAGGTGGTGCAGGACCAGCTGCAGACCGTCAGGCGGCTGCTGGCCGCGCAGCAAACCGAGACCAAGCGGCTGTCCGAGCAGGTCGGCAGCCTGACCGGCGCGATCGACGGCCTGCGCCAGTCCTTCGCCAGCGCGCAGGCTTCCGAACCCTCAAGTCCACCGTCGGTTCGAAAGTCGTCGGTCAAGAAAAAACGCAGCGCCGTGTCGCAGCGCAAGCGTGGCAATTCGCGGGGCTAAGCCCGTGCCCGTGCCGTTACCGAAAGCATCGCGCGCCTAAATGGACCGCGCCGGCAGGCCCGTCAGAACTTTTTCTCGCCGATTGTGAACTGGATCACATATGCCCGTAATGTTCCGGGGCATCATGCAATTCACCGGATGGCGCAAGCCAATTTCAATATCCGGGGCTGGCAAGGCCGTTGGCGTTATACTGCGTCGACGGCCTTGTTTTTTCTCAAGCGATCGGCGCAATGCGTCGATGCCGGGCGGCGCGCTATCGCAGGCTGTCCCGGCGCGGCGGTCTAGCGACCGCCCCGAAGCGAGCGCGACGACGGCGCAGCCTGATCTGCTCGAATTCCCAGAACATCCACACAAAGGCGGCGCCGAGACCGACGATGACGCCCAGGAGCAGCAACGTGTAGTCGGGAGCTGTGAGCATGGTGAGCATCCATCAAAGGAGGCAAACGGCGTAAACAGCGAACAGGCGGAAATCATCGCCACGTGGGCATGCTATACCAAAGTCGCACGTCCCGGGTCGGGCGGGTTTTATTTTTGACCGCCTTCCCAGCCCTCGCCGAGGGCGGCTCACCGGGGCAGTCCGCTCACCCCCGCTGCGAAGAAGTCTACGCCGCGACGTCAGCTGACCGCCGCAGGCTTCAGCCGATTTTCTTCATGCCCTTTTTGAAGCGAGCCCCGTTGGCGACGTAGAATTTCGCCGCACTTCCCATTTTGGCGACTTGCGCGGGATCGAGCGTGCGAATGACCCGCGCCGGCGATCCGATGATCAGGGAATATTCGGGAAACTGCTTGCCTTCCGTGATCACCGAGCCCGCGCCGACGACGCTGCCGCGGCCGATCCGGGCGCCGTTCATCACGATCGAACCCATCCCGACCAGCGCGTCATCCTCGATCGTGCAGCCGTGCAGGATGACGTTGTGACCGACCGTGCAGTTCTTTCCGATCGTCAGCGGAAAACCCATGTCGGTATGGCAGGTCGAGTTGTCCTGCACATTGGAATTTTCGCCGATCTCGATCCACTCGTTGTCGCCGCGCAATACCGCGCCGAACCATACGCTCGCGGCATTGTGCAAGCGCACTCTGCCGATCACCGTGGCGGTATCGGCGATGAAGTAATTTCCGTCCGCGGGGGTTTCGGGCGCCTGCCCGTCAAGTTCGTAGATCGCCATGCCAAGTCAGTCTCCGGTTCGCGGCGACATTGGCATAGACGTTTGGCTCAGGCCAGCACCCCTGCGGCGCGCAGTGTCATCAGGAAGAACGTGCCGGACATCATGCTCCAGAAGCCCGCCAGCACGGTCGCCATCATCACGAACTGGAAACGGCGCCGCTCGACCCGCGCGCCGCGCAGCGTGTTGCGCATGATGATGAAGGGGGCGGCGAACACCAGGAAGGGAACGGCCGCGAATGCCTTCGGCACCACGCCCACTTGCAGCAGTCCGAAGCCCGCCGGGCGCTGCACCAGGGCCTGATATCCGCTGGCCAGCGCGCCCGCGAGGGCGAAGCCGATGCAAAGGGAGAACAGGGAATTCAACGCATCAGGCGACATCGAAAGGACTTCCGCTACACAACCAGCTTCCAGCAACGCCCCCTGCATCGCAAAAACGGCCGGCGGCCGCCACACTATCCTTAAGGAAAGGTTAACGCCGACGGCCGGAACCGCCCTCCGGACATGGCTCGCGCGGGTGTCAACCGCACGAAACCCTGCGGAAGCCCACCGGCGCGTGGCATATTCGCGGGTGATTCGGCTCCCCGGATCCACCTCAAGCTGTTTGGTCCATGACATTCCTTTCCTCCGTCCAGCACACCGCCCGCCGTTCGCGCCGGCGTCGCCGCAGCCACATGATCCCGATCATGGTTGGGGGCGCGCTCACGACCTGCGCGATGGCCGTTGTCGGCTATCTGCTGTGGCCGACCTGGGGGCCCAAGGTTTCGAGCAGTCCGGAGCGGCTGCCGGTGAGCGTCGGGGCAACCCTCTTCAACGTGCCGACCATGGCGGTACGCCGGAAAATCCAGCGCCATTCAGGGCCGCAGGAACGCGTCGATCTCAGCTTCACGTTTCCCGCGCTCGAGGCTCCCCTCGCCCCGAAGCATGTCAGCGCCGATACCGTCGAGGAATCGATCCAGCCGATCGACCGGATCTTCCTGTCGATTTCGGCACATCATGACACGCTGGCGCCGGACGTCCGCGTGCGCACCATCTATCCGCGCTATCTCGAGCAGACCTCGCCGCCCGGACAGGATGGCCTGACGGCGCGCGCATTTCGCGACGGCACGCCCTACAGCAACGAGGATCTGTTTCTTGCGAAAGCGCCGAACCTCTACGCGCGCTGTACGCGCGATGCCGCCACTCCCGGCATGTGCCTGAGCGAGCGCCGCATCGACGGCGCCGATCTGACGTTTCGTTTTCCAAGGAGCTGGCTGGCGCAATGGCGTGATGTCGCCAATGCCATGGACCGCCTGACACTGCAGTTGACCGGACCGAAGTGAAAACGTTCATCCTTGCAACGGCTCCGACGTCATCCCCGCGTGAGCGCAATTGCGCTCACGCGGGGATGACGTCGGAATGTGAAGAGGCCTCAGCCCTGATCGACCAGATCCTCCTCGAGGATGGCCATCTGGAACTGGAATGAACGGTCATCGTCTTCATCGTCGACGAACAGCACGCCGATGAATTCCTCGCCGATATAGACCTCGGCCGAGTCGTCCTTTTTCGGCCGCGGCACCACGCGCAGCTTTTGATTGCCGAACACGCGCTTGAGATAGGCGTCGAGTTTCCTGACTTCCTGAACGTCCACGGCAGTCTCCAGTGCGATTGAGGTTTCGGGAAGTTCTAGGCCGGGACGACGAGAACTGCCAGCCCAACCTGCAAAATTCGGTGCGCGATTCCCGAAGGCATCATGCTTTGGCGGAATGTAAGCTGGAAATCAAATTCCGATGGCGTTGATCATCTGGTCCATGGTGCGCGACGGCTCGGCGCAGCCGGCCTCGCCGACGATCCTGGCGGGAACCCCTGCCACGGTGACGTTGTGCGGTACCGGCTTCACCACCACGGAGCCGGCGGCGATGCGGGCGCAATGGCCGATCTCGATATTGCCGAGAATTTTCGCGCCCGCCCCGATCAATACGCCACGACGGATTTTGGGATGGCGATCCTCGTGCTCCTTGCCGGTACCACCCAGCGTGACATCGTGCAGGATCGAGACGTCGTCTTCGATCACCGCGGTCTCGCCGACCACGAAGCCGGTGGCATGATCGAGGAAGATGCCGCGGCCGATTTTTGCCGCCGGATTGATGTCGGTCTGGAACACCGCCGAGGCGCGGCTTTGCAGATACCAGGCAAAGTCCTTACGGCCCTTTTGATAGAGCCAGTGCGCCAGCCGATGGGTCTGGATCGCATGGAAGCCCTTGAAATAGAGCAAGGGATCGATGAACCGCGAGGTCGCGGGGTCGCGGTCGAACACCGCCACCATGTCGGCGCGGAAGGCGTTGCCGAGATCGGGGTCGTCGCGCAGCGCCTCATCGAAGGTCTGGCGGATCAAATCGCCCGACAGCGCCTGATGGTCGAGCCGTTCGGCGATCCGATGCACCACGGCGGCTTCCAGCCGGTCATGATGCAGCACGGTCGAATAGATGAAGGAAGCGAGCTCCGGCTCGCGGCGGACGATATCTTCCGCCTCGGTGCGCACCCGATCCCAGATCGGATCGAGTGCCGCCATTTTGGCACCCTGTGGGTTGATCTGATGCACTGCCATGGGCTGCTCTCGCAAATTCTGATGTTCCCGGCGCGCACCATAGCACGACGGGCGGACGGCTGTCCCGGGCCAGGCCAGGCGAGCCATATCCGGTGTCAGGAAACCGCGCCAAAACATTGAAACAGCACGGTTTCCAGCCGAGGCCGACATCCACTTTCCTGTCGGCGTCGGCTCAAAGTGGCGCATGATTTCGGAAAATCAAGCGGTCCGGGTTCCAACTATTTGTGGATTTCGGCGCGGCAGCCGGTGCATGATAGTCTCCGGGCCAGGGGGGACGACCCATTCACACGCACATTTTTTCATCACGCGCGCGCGTGACCGATCCGGCTTGGGTCTGGATCTCGGCAGTCGCGATCCCCCTGTTGTTGGTCCTCCCGGCGCTGTGGAACGGCTACCCGCTGCTGCAGTATGACACCGGCGGTTATCTGGCCCGGTGGTACGAAGGCTATCTGGTCCCCAGCCGGTCCACTGTGTTCGGGCTCTATCTGCATTACGGCGAGGCTTCGAGCTTCTGGATCAATCTGGGTATTCAGGCGCTGGCGACGCTATGGATCCTGCAACTGGCGCTGCGCCTGTTCGGCCTGTTCGGGCCATGGCGGCTGACGGCGATCAGCGTCGCCCTGATCCTGACCACGGCGCTGCCCTGGCTCGCCTCCACGCTGCTGACCGACATCTTTACCGGCCTGTCGGTGCTGGCGCTCTTCATCCTGGTCGTGCACGGGCGGCAGATTTCCACGATCGAAAAATGCTCGCTGTTCGCGTTCACGGCCTTCGCCGCGGCAACCCACAGCGCGACGCTGGCGGTATTGCTCGGGCTGTGCTGCGCCGGCTGGATCGCGCGCCTCTTTCTGCGCGACCGGATCGCGGTTTCCGGACTGCTGCAGGGCAGCCTGACCCTTGCTGCCGGCGCCGCCATGCTGTTATCCGCCAACTTTGCCCTGTCGGGGCAACTGGCATGGACGCCCGGCGGTTACGGCGTTGCGTTCGGCCGGATGCTGCAGGACGGCATCGTCAAGCGATACCTGGACGATCACTGCCCACGGCAACAGCTGAAGCTCTGCCCCTACCGCAACGAATTGCCGGCTACCGCCGATCAGTTTCTGTGGGGAAGCAGCGTGTTCGACGACCTCGGCCGCTTCCAGGGCCTGAACGACGAGATGGGCCTGATCGTGCGGCGGTCGCTGGTCGAATATCCGCTGCGAAATGCCGAAGCCGCCATCGTCGCCACCGCACAGCAATTGGTCCATGTCGGAACTGGCGAAGGCACCAGCGTCTGGATTGGCCACACCTACGGGATCATCGAGCGTTACATCCCTTCGCAACTCAAGTCGATGCGCGCGGCATATCAGCAGCACTCGAATATCGATTTTGCCGCCATCAACCGGCTCCACGTTCCGGTCGCGCTGGTGTCGATGCTGGCGGTCGTTGCCATCTTCGCGAGCGCGATCTGGCGGCGGCGGCTCGACGATCTCGCAATGCTCGCGGCGACGGTGACGTTGGCGCTGCTCGGCAACGCCTTTGTCTGCGGCGTGATCTCGGGGCCGCATGACCGCTACGGCGCGCGGATGGCGTGGGTCGCCAGCTTCGTCGCGCTGATAGCGCTGGTCAGGCATTTCGCGCGCGGCGACGAAGCCGAAACCTCACTTCCGTCGTGAGAGAAAATCCAGCACGCCCGCCTTGTAGATCTTGTCGCCGACCGCCCGCATGTGGTCGCGGTTCGGAATATGGAGCACGTCGGCGCCCGGGATGATTTTTCCCAGCGCATCCGCCGAGCCCGCGATTTCGTCCGTGGTACCGACCGCGATCAGCACCGGCACCGAAATGCCGGCGGCGTCTTCCCGGGTCATCAGCCGGCGAGAGCCGCGCAGGCAGGCCGCCAGCGCCCGGCGATCGCTGCGGGTCTGGTCGGCGAACGCGCGAAAGGTCCGTCCCACCGGATCGGTGACATCCTCCAGCGACGGCGCCTCCAATGCCGCCGCGACGTTTTCGCCGGGGCCGCCGCCCTCGATCAGGCCGATGCCGATACCGCCGAGAATCGCCGAACGCAGCCGCTGCGGCGCCTGCCGCGCCAGCACCGCCGTCATCCGCGAGCCCAGCGAATAGCCCATCACATCGGCGCGTTCGAGCTTCAGATGATCCATCAGCGCGATGACGTCGCCGGCCATGGTGGCGATCTCATAGGCCGCGGCGTCATAGAGCTTGCCGGAATCGCCATGGCCGCGATTGTCGAGCGCGATGACGCGGCGGCCGTTCTTCCTCAGCTCGGACACCCAGGTCGGATAGGTCCAGTTCACATTCTTGGTTGAGGCAAAGCCGTGCACCAGCAGGATCGGATCGCCCTCGCCTTCGTCGAGATAGGCAATTTCAACATCGCCGTTGTGAAAATTCGGCATCGACAGTTCCATATTTTTTGGGAGAAATGAGATCGGCGGGAATTGGCGGCAATTCTAGCCGTGCGCGACGGAACCCGCCAGCGATGCGTCGGGTGCGAGGGCTGCCGCCGCCAGCTGCCGGCGCAGCCGCCGCGCCTTCTTGCGGCGCAGGTACGACATGGTCAGGCGTTCGGTGGTGGCCTTGATCGAGGACAGGAGGCCGACCAGCGCGAACAGCGCGCCGAACACCCACATCGTCAGATTGAAGGCGCCCGTGACCAGCAACAGCGCGCCGCGGCCGAGCACTTTCAGGATCGCGCGGGTCTGGCCTCCCTTGGCCTCCGCCAGCCGGGCGGCGCGGGCCACATCCTTCGGCCCTTCGGCGATTTTCAGCGTGTCCTTGGCGGCGCGGATACCCGCCTTTTCACCGACCCGGCCGACGTCCTTGGCGAGACGAACCAGCGCGCCGGCCTTCTCGGCGCGGAACGCCGCCTTGATCGCGGTCATGGTCTGGCCCGGCCGCAGCACCGAGCCGGAGGCGATCGCGCGCTGCAGCACAGGCGTGTCGACCATCTCACGCGCCGAGCGGCCGGCCCACAGCGTCAGCCCCTCGCCGAGCCGCCCGACCTTGCGGGCATCCTTGACCAGCGTGAGCCCGGCGCGCAGCGGCGCCACGCCGCCGACCGAAACATAGGTCGCCGCGGTGACCACGAGGCCGACGGCGGCAAGCCCCAGCACCAGTTGGTCGGTGTGCTCGCCCGTCGCCAGATTCTTGCCTTCGCGCACCACATCCCTGATGTCGCCGTAGACAAAGAGATCGCCGGCCACCGTGCCCGACAGGCTGGCGACGTCGTCGGCCTCGCCGACCACGAATCCGGTGAGGAAGCGTTTTGCCATATGCGACGTCGAATTGTGTTCCGCGACTTTATCGCTCACGCGTTTCAAAAGTTCGTCGCCGAGCGCGATGTTCTTTTCCCTGGCAAGGCTGACGAAACTGTCGGCGAGATCGGCGTCCTCGGCGGCGAGCGCCGCCTCGATGTTGTCGGCGATGACGGCAGCGTTATTCCGCAACGCAGAACTAAGCTGGGCGTCGGAAAGCGCGACCGGATCGTCTTGCGCCGCCAGCACGGCAAATGAGTCCCGGGCATGCGGCCACAGCAGGGCGAATGCCACGGCGAACACCGCCATGCCAGCCACCGCCGGAACCATCCGCGACCGCTTCATCCCGAAATACCCCGCGTTCCAATCCTCTTGAGATGGTGTGCCGTTTTTCGGACACAACAGCCCCGACGAAAGAAGGGCTTCTCTGGGACGACAAGATTGTGTCGAATTTGCATGAACAAATGAGCTCTCGGGGCTCTAGGAATCAGCACTTTCCGCCAGTATCAGTAGGCGCGGCGTGTCCAGCCTGCCGCGTCCGATTGCGTCCGCCGCCGCTGCCACCCAAGGTGAAATACAATGTCCGATCACGTCGTTCCGCACTTCCACAATGATGCCGGCGTTTCGGTCATTGAAATCGGTTCGCGGGAGTTCATGTGTGTGGGCGCCAATCCGCCGTTCGACCACCCCCATGTGTTCCTCGACCTCGGCAACGACAACGAGATCATCTGCCCCTATTGCTCGACGCTGTATCGTTTCGCCGCCGACCTTGGGGCCGGCGAAGCCCGCCCGCCCGAATGCGTGCTGAAGGACAAGGTCGCCTGATCGACCTGTGGCCACCTCGCGCACCATCGTCGTCGCGGGTGCCGGGATCGGGGGACTGACGGCGGCGCTGGCGCTTGCGGCGCAGGGTTTTCGCGTCATCGTGCTGGAGAAGACCGCGCGGCTCGAGGAGGCCGGCGCCGGCCTGCAATTGTCACCCAATGCCAGCCGGGTGCTGGTCGAACTCGGCTTGCAGCCGCGTCTCGCCGGGCGCGCGGTGATTCCCGATGCGGTCAGCATCATGAGCGCGCGCCACGGCGGCGAGATCTCGCGGCTGCCGCTCGGCGAGGCCGCCGGCTTTCGCACCGGCGCGCCCTATTGGGTGGTGCATCGCGCCGACCTGCAGGGCGCGCTGGCGGCGGCGGTCGACGACCATCCCGACATCGAACTCAGGCTCGGCTGCCAGTTCGAGGACGTCGCCGCGCACGCCAAGGGACTGACGGTGGTCCAGCGCAGCGGCATGGCGCGCCACCAGGAGCTGGCGACCGCGCTGATCGGCGCCGACGGCATCTGGTCCACGGTCCGGCAGCATTTGTTTCCGGAGGTGCAGCCGCAATTTTCCGGCCTGATCGCCTGGCGCGGCGCGCTCGACGCCACCCAGCTGCCACGCGAATACACCTCGCGGCGGGTGCAGCTCTGGATGGGGCCGAACGCCCATCTCGTTGCCTACCCGATCTCGGGCGCGCGCCTGATCAACGTCGTCGCCGTGGTGCCGGGAACCTGGAACCGGCCAGGCTGGAGCGCCCCCGGCGAGCCCGCCGAAATCAAGAATGCGTTTGCCTCGTTCCGCTGGCCCGCGCCGGCGCGAATGATGCTCGGCGCCGTCGACGACTGGCGCAAATGGGCGCTGTTCACGGTGCCCGAGGGCGGCCAATGGAGCGAAGGCGCGGTGGCGCTGCTGGGCGACGCCGTCCACGCCATGCTGCCGTTTGCCGCCCAAGGCGCCGGCATGGCGATCGAGGATGCGGCGGTGCTGGCCAAGGTGCTGGGCGAAGCCGCCGGCGACAACGCCGCCGGCATGGCGGCGGCGCTGAAACGCTACGGCCAGATGCGCCGCGCCCGCGTCAGCCGCGTGCAGCGCACCGCACGGCGCAACGGGCAGATCTATCATCTCGGCGGCCCGGCGGCGCTGGCGCGCGACGGCTTCATCCGCGCGATGGGCCCGCAACGCATGCTGGCGCGGCAGGACTGGATGTACGACTGGCGGGCGTGAGGAGGCGTGTGACGCATCGTTCGCGGCGACACACGTTTGCCGCTCCACCACCAGTCGTCATCCCCGCGCATGCGGGGATCCAGTACGCCGCGGCTTCTCGGTTCAAATCGCTGCCGTCTCTGGAATACTGGGGTCGTCCGGTCAAACCGGACGACGACAGTTTGGGTGCTTAATTAGTACAGCTTCGCGATCTCGCGGCGCGTTTCGCCCGAGGTCTGCCAGCAATTTCCTTGCCCTCCAAACAGAGGGCGCGGGGAATGCCGGGCGCCCGATGCGCCCGATAGCCGCGTGTGCAATGGTGGAGTGGTAGAAGCACACACGCGTTAGTCAGGTCACACCGGAATCACCCGGCATTCCCCACGCAATGGTTTACGGCTTATACGTGCCCTCCCCGGTGAGCCATGCACTTTTGCCACCGTCGCCCACGCTCAATGGCGCGAACTTGACACCAGCATAGGGGTGTCAGAACAACACGACTTCGCCATCCGTTTCAGGCGCCCTCGTCAGGAGCGCCCTCCGCGTCCACCGCATCGCCGCCCCGCGCTGATGACGTTGCGCAACGCCCCTCTTGTTGGGACGGGATGGCTATTGATATAGCCCAACCCGCGACTTCTGAAAATCCGAATATTTTTGATGCGGGGACTTGACGGACTTTTGGGGTGATTTGCCCGTCGAGTGCGTTCGTTGAATCCGTTCGACAAATCGGTGTTTCGCGCGGCGTTGTCCGTCAAGAATTTCTGCGTTTGATGCCGACGGATGCCCCCCGCAATCGACCCGACGGGCGAATCAGCCGCCTCAGCGCTTCGGCGCGGGCGCGATCACCGGCGGCACCAGCGGTGCGGCGACCGGCGCCGCGTTCTGGCACCGGTTTTTCTGCCAGGCTTCCTCGGCGAATTTGGCTTGCCCGCGCACCGCCACATATTCGTTGCGGTAGGCGAGTTCGGCCACCACCGTGCCGGCCGCCCCGGTTTCGGCCTTCGCCATCAGGCCCTGCAGCTCCGCGGTGCGGGCCGCCAGCCTCTTGCGCTCGGTCTCGAGCTGCTTGCACTCGTAGAGCTCGTATTTGGCGGGATCGGCAAACGCCGTGCTCATGCCGTCGCTCATGCCGGCGCAGCCGCCGAGCCCAGTGGCGGCCACGAACAGCGCCGCCGCGGCGGCGAACGACAAGGGCTGATAGTGGCGCGTGGGAGCGGTCATGCGGCTTTCGTAAACGGACAATGTTGAGATTGCCTAAAGCAGGCGGGGATGTCGGGATTGAGGCTTTGCCTTGGCGCGCGCGCTGCCTTAAGCAAGCCTCGGCGCCGCCCTGCAGCCTACCCCATTTCCCTGGGCAGAGGAAACGCGCTAAGTATCTGATCTCGTGACCAAAGCGGACGTGGCGGAACTGGTAGACGCAAGGGACTTAAAATCCCTCGATGGCAACGTCGTGTGGGTTCGAGTCCCACCGCCCGCACCAAGGCCAAGGCAATGCCTGCCGTCTCAAGTTAACCGGTCCGGCTGATGCACCTCAACTCGAACCTCGAATCCAACCTGAACTAAATATCTTGGGGACGCTTGCAATCTTTTCCACGATCCGCTGGCTCCAGACCTTCGGCATCTTTTCCGGATCGAGCAAGTCATTCTCCGCAAGCACACTCTCGTCATTCTCAATTGTTGCCCGATCAAACGGCTTTAATGTTTTTCCGGAGTTGCGCAACGCTTCGATCGCCTTCAGCACAGAACCGGCGTTGACGTCTAATGCGGCAGAAAAAATGTGCGGCTCGATGCCCAAATGTTCACAAAGGAGGTTGTCGCGAACTCCCAAGATCGTGCTTCGCAATTTCATCTGATCTGCAGATTGGCCCGTTGCTTCCACAGCGAGATCGCACTCGGTATCGAAGCCCATCGAGCGATTGTTCAGATTGGACGATCCGACCCGAAGCAGCTTGTCATCAACAGTCAAAATTTTTGCATGCACGTAGATCGGTTGATTTCCGGCGGTTACGGGGTAGTAAACGCCAAGCCGATTGTTCCTGTCAGCTTTCCATAGCTCGTGAAGCAACTTACGACGCGCGCCGTCCATTGCCTTGTGCTCCAGCCATCCTTCCGTCGTTTTCGGAAGCACCAATATAATCTCGGGACCGCTGGCTTCCTTTAGACGTCTGACCATGGCATCAGCAATTTTGCGCGAGGCTAGGTACTGCGTTTCTATATAGACCGTTTGATTGGCCGCTCCAATCGCATCGAGGTAAAGCGACTGTATTTCGTGAACCTCATGTTGGTCACCCAACTCCGGGATCGTACGAGCTATAGCTACCTCAACATGTTCTGTGGTAGGTGATAGTTCTTCAGGCCAAAGGTTCGCCTTCGTCGGGGCCGGAGGAAGCAGCGTTCCAGTTCCTCGGTGCCAGCGTTCGCGAGCCAAGTCGGCGATAGCCTCCGCGGCATCGCCATCAACGGCGGTGGTCGCGTCATGCCAGGGACCATATGCCCGCCCACTCGGCTTCGTGCGTAGTGGGTTATCGTCCAGATGTTGCGGGGTGTCCCAACGATCGACCGTCATGTCAATTCCGCCACAGAACGCGAGCGCATCGTCGATGACGACGATTTTCTGGTGATGAGCAGCTCCGACAGGATGGGAATGATCCAATCTTAGATGCAGCTTTTTGTCTGTTATCCAGTCCATAACGAAAAATGGCGTCATGCCTCGCCCCAATGCCTGTATCATGCCCAAGTCCCATTTGAGGACATAGACATTGAGGTGCTCACGGTGTTTCGGGAGCCACGATAAAAACTCGCCAAGCTGGTTCGGCCCTTCAAGCGTTTGCCTCTCAGGTTCCAGTTTGATTCGCGTGTCAAAATCCCACCCGATCAACATGATACTGTGCTGAGCCTTCAGCATCGCGCTTTTAGCATGGCGAAAGTAGTCAGCTGCGTCGACAATGAGCGCCAAACGCCGCGCCCGCGCTATGCGCCAGCAATTCCGACCAACTGTCAGTATTCGCTCGTTTTCGTCGTTCATACAGCTCAAACCGGTTCCGGTTTTCTGAACAGACTCTCCGCGCGATGAGGGGAGCGCCTGCCGTGTTTAGGCCGCCAAGCGGACTGGCGGCTCACTGAAGTAGGCTTGATCTGGTGTGGCATCGTCAAGGCGTTATGCGGTCGGCGGCCATTGTAGAAATCGAGGCGCCGACCGATTCAGTTTCATACCTCGCCGACGCTTCGGCAGTCTCAGCGACACCTTCGTCTTTGGCGCCGCGCCAGCCGTTCGAAGACGCTGTAGCGCCAAGCGCCTTTGCCCTCCATGCTGATGGACTTGGTTCGCGCGTGATCGCGATGCTGCGCAGTAGGTAGTAATGGACCTGCGCCCGGGTGTCGGACTTCGTGGTGCGCAAACGGCGATCGTTCGCGGGGCCGGCTCGCGCACTCATTCCTGCTTCCAAAACCTGTCGTTAGGCGTGATCCCGGCGGCATCAGAGGCCAGTTCGGGCCTGATGCGATTAAGGTAGTACATGTTTACCGAACCCTGGTGCTTCACCTCGATGGCGCCGCGGGCATCGGTCTCGAAGCGTGACTTGACGTGCTGCCAGGTAGATTCGGAAATACCGACGCGGCCCGGCACTCCGGAAGCTTCGACGCGCTGCGTCGTATTCACCGTGTTGCCCCAGATGTCGTAGGTAAACTTGTGCTTGCCCACGACGCCGGCGATAACCGGGCCGGTATTGATCCCAATCCTCACCTGCCAGGCCAGCAGGCGCAGCTTCTCCCGTTGCCGATTGAGCCTGGCCAAGTGATCAAGTATCCGCAGCGCGCACAATGAGGCGTCAACGGCGTGGGTGCGATTGGGTTCCGGCACGCCGCCGACGGCGAGATAGGCATCTCCGATCGTCTTGAGCTTTTCCAGACGATGTTCCGCCATGATGTCGTCGAATCTGGTGAAGTGCTGGTCGAGCTGGTCGATGACGCTCGCCGGCTCCATGGTTTCGACGAGACGGGTGAACCCGCTGAAGTCGATCAGGATCACGGTCGCGGAGTCAAAGAAGCGCGGCTGAACGCGCTCGCTTGTCTTCAGCTCATGAGCGATGGGAGGCGGCAGAATATTCAGGAGCAGCCGGTCCGACTCGCCTTTCTCGGCAACGGCAAGGTCGCGCGCGCGCTTCAGTTCATGCAGCATCGCGTTGCGCTCGAGCAATTGCCGTCGCAGTTCCAGGTGAACCATCGTCTGCCGCGACAGCCGCCTCAATGCCTCCTGCTGCTCGAAGGAAAGTTCGCGCGGCTTGAAGTCGATGACGCACAGCGAACCCAGCGCGTGACCGTCCTGCGTGATGAGCGGAACGCCGCAGTAGAAGCGCAGACGCAAACCCTCCGTCACCAGCGGACTGGCGTTAAATCTCTGATCCTGCGACAGGTCGGGAATGTAGAGGATGTCGTCGATACAAACCGTGGCCCTGCAAACCGAAATTTCGCGCGGGCATTCGGAAAGCTCCGCCGGAAGTGAACCATACTTTGCCTTGATCCATTGCCGCGAAGCATCAACGAAGCTGACCAAGCCGGCGGGGCAGTTGCAGATCTGCGCCGCCAGTTCGGCGATTTCATCGAAACCAGCTTCCGGAAGCGTGTCGACGATGGCGTAGGCTTTCAGCGCTTCAAGGCGACCAAGCTCATTGGCTGGAGTCGTTTGGTCCATGACAAGCCTCACGCCAAGTGGCTCAATTTAATCTTGCCGCAATACTAGCACTGTTTTCCGGCTGTGAGCCTCAATCGGCGACCGAAAAAGTCTACGCAAAAGGCGCCCCGGAACCTCCTGCCCCGCGAATGGTTCCTGGCAGCCATCGGAGCAGACAACGTGTGTCATGCCCGGGCGCGCCCCTCCACCTAACTTACGTACCTCCACCAGAACGAAAATGCCCGGCACAAGGCCGGGCATGACGTCGTTTCGAACGAGCGGGTAAAGCCCCGCCCCTTACTTCTTCTCGATGTTCCAGAACACCGGCGTCGCCGGGCCGTCGAGGACGCCGGAGAGTTTGGTGCTCCAGCCGCTCGGGATCTGATACTGGCCGAGCGGGATGTAGATCGCCTGCTCATAGGCATGCTTCTGCAGGTCGGCGGCGATCTTCTTCTGGTCTTCCGGGGTCGATGCACGCGCATAGGCATCGCGCAGCTGCTCGACCTTGGCGTCCTCGGCCCAGCCGAACCAGCCGCCCTTGGTGCCGCGACCGCTGATAGAGACGTTGACGACGGGGTTGGCGACGTCGGCGGCGACCCAGTTGGTGAAGAACATGTTCCAGCCGCCCTCCTTCACGGGCTTCTGGCTGGCGCGGCGGGTCACCACGGTCTGCCAGTCGGTGGCCTGCACGTCGACCTTGAAGCCGGCTTCGCGCAACAGCTGCGCCGCCACGATCGGCTGCGCCTTCAGCGTGACGACGTCACCCGGCGCCATCACCACGACGGGGGTGCCGTCATAACCGGACTCGGCGAGCAGCTTTTTGGCTTCCGCCATGCCGTTGCCCTTCATCAGCGTCTCCGCGCCGACGTCGGTGGCGAGCGGCGTATCGCAAATGAAGATCGCGCCGCAGATCTTGTAGTATTTGGGATTGCCGACCAGCGCGTCGAGCACCGGCTTCTGGCTCATGGCCAGAAACGCGGCGCGGCGGACCTTGACGTTGTCGAACGGCGGAAGCGTGAAGTTCATCCGCCCGAGCGTCTGGAAGCCGAACTTGTTGAGCACTTCAACCTTGAAGTCCTTGTTGCCCTCCAGCAGCGGCAGCAGATCGAACGACAGATTCTCCATGAAGTCGATATCGCCGGATTGCAGCGCGTTCATCGCGGTCTGCGCATCGGGCATCGTCAGCCATTCGACGCGGTCGACCTTCACCACCTTGCCGCCGGAGGTCCAGCTCGCCGGCTCCTTGCGCGGGACATAGTCCTTGTTCTTCTCGTAGACCACTTTCACGCCGGGCTGGAATTCGGCCTGCACGAACTTGAACGGGCCGGAGCCGACCTGTTCGGCGATCGCCTTGCCCGGCTCGGTCTCGGCCAGGCGCTTCGGCATCATGAACGGCACCAGCGAAGACGGCTTGCCGAGCGACTCCAGCACCAGGCCGTAGGGCTCCTTCAATTTCAGCACGATGGTCTTGTCGTCAGCGGCCGTGATGCTGGCGGTGAAATCCATCAGCTTCTGGCCCATGCCGTCGTTCTTGCCCCAGCGCTTCAGCGACGCGACGCAGTCTTCCGCCGTCACCGGCTTGCCGTCATGCCATTTCAGGCCGTCGCGCAAAGTGAACGTGTAGGTGAGCTTGTCGTCGCTGATTTTCCAATCCGCCATCTGCGGCTGGACCTTGAAGCTCGAGTCCGTCGCCACCAGCGTGTCGTAGACCATGTAACCGTGATCGCGGGTGATGTAGGCGGTGGTCAGACCGGGGTCGATCACGCGCAAATCGGAATGCATCACCGCGGTGAGGGTCTTGCCGGCCGCGTGCGCCTGCGGCGCCAAGGCTGCCGAAAGCGCAAGGACCGACAGCGCGACACCGGTCGCTATCGTGGGCCGTTTCCAACGCGAGATGTGGAACATTCAAACTCTCCTGACGTGAAACTAATCAAAACCCGATGACAAGTTATGCATGCGGTGCGTTATTTAGGCGCAACTAACACGCTGTAACTCCGAGGGTATTCGAGACTTGCACCTGACGCGTTGCGCGTCAATCGGGTTTTCGTTCATGGACGCGCGGCGAATGGGCCGCAGCCAACGGTCAAGTTTCACTTTACAAACTCACCGCCGGTCACTTTCGTAAGGATCTTGCTCGCAAGCCTCTCGCCGAGACCGGCGCGTCAGCACAACATCCGTTCCAGAACAAAGAGAAGCCAATGAACCCCGCCAACTTACCTTTCGATTCCGAGGCCATGCTGCAAGGGCTGCGCAACTGGGTGGAATGCGAAAGCCCGACTTTCGATGCGCCTGCGGTGGAGCGCATGCTCGATATCGCCGGCCGCGACATGGCGATCATGGGCGCGTCGATCGAACGCATCGCCGGCCGGCAGGGCTTTGCCGGCTGCGTCCGCGCGCGCTTTCCGCATCCGAAAGCAGGTTCACCCGGCATCCTGATCGCGGGGCATCTCGATACCGTTCATCCGATCGGCACGCTGGAAAAACTGCCCTGGCGGCGCGAGGGCAACAAGTGTTTCGGGCCCGGGATCTTCGACATGAAGGGCGGCAATTACCTCAGCCTGGAAGCGATCCGGCAACTGGCGCGCGCGGCCTTCACGACGCCGCTGCCGATCACCGTGCTGTTCACGCCGGATGAGGAAGTCGGCACGCCCTCGACCCGCGACATCATCGAGGCCGAGGCTGCGCGCAACAAATATGTACTGGTGCCGGAACCGGGTCGTCCGGACAATGGCGTCGTCACCGGGCGCTACGCCATCGCGCGATACAATCTCGAAGCCACCGGCAGGCCGAGCCATGCCGGCGCCACGCTGTCCTCGGGCCGCTCGGCGATCCGCGAGATGGCCAGGCAGATTCTGGCGATCGACGCCATGACCACGGCGGACTGCACCTTCTCGGTCGGCATCGTGCATGGCGGGCAATGGGTCAACTGCGTCGCCACCACCTGCACCGGCGAGGCGCTGAGCATGGCCAAGCGCCAGGCCGATCTCGACCAGGGTGTCGAGCGGATGCTGGCGCTGTCCGGCACCGCCAACGACGTCACCTTTAAAGTGACGCGCGGCGTGACCCGACCGGTATGGGAGCCGGACGCCGGCACCATGGCGCTGTACGAGAAGGCGCAGGGCCTCGCCAAAGCGATGGGCAAGGAACTGCCGCACGCCAGTGCCGGCGGCGGCTCCGACGGCAATTTTACCGGCGCGATGGGAATCCCCACCCTCGACGGATTGGGCGTGCGCGGCGCCGACGCGCATACGCTGAACGAACATATCGAGGTCGACAGCCTCGCCGAGCGCGGTCGCCTGATGGCGGGATTGCTGGCGACGCTGGAGTGAACGGAGACGAACAACATCAATCCGTCATGGCCGGGCTTGACCCGGCCATCCACGTCTTCCTTCGCTGATCGGCAAGAAAAGACGTGGATGCCCGGGTCAAACCCGGGCATGACGAGGAGGTATGAGGCTGCGCTTTGACGGATTGCTCGAGAGCAGCCAAGATACACCCGATGGCACCGAAATTGCTTACCTGATACGCTACGGGCGGGAACAAAAAAAATCCGCGGCGACCGGGTGGCGGTTGGCGCATAATTGATGGACAACGATGCTCGGATATCTGCTTCGCCGTGTGCTGGCCGCCATTCCCGTGATGGGCGTGGTGGCACTGTTCGTGTTTCTCCTGCTGCGGCTGACGCCCGGCGATCCCGCCGCGATTCTGGCGGGCGACAATGCGTCGCCCGAACAGCTCGATCGCATCCGCACCTCGCTCGGGCTGAACGAACCGCTCTACACGCAGTTCTTCACCTGGATCGGCAAGCTGCTGCAGGGCGATCTCGGTGTGTCGCTGATCTCGAACGTGCCTGTCATGAAAATGATCAGCCAGCGCGTCGAGCCCTCGATCTCGATCGCGTTGTCGACCATCATTCTCGCCATCGTGGTCGCGGTGCCGCTCGGCGTCATCGCCGCCTGGAAACACGGCACCTGGATCGACCGCTTCGTGATGGGATTGTCGGTGATCGGCTTCTCGGTCCCGGTGTTCGTGATCGGCTATGTACTGATCCAGGTGTTCGCCATCGAGTTGCGCTGGCTGCCGGTGCAGGGTTTCAGAAGCATCACCCAGGGTTTCGGGCCGTTCTTCGAGCGCATCATCCTTCCGACCTGCACGCTGTCCTTTATCTATGTCGCGCTGATCGCGCGCATGACACGGGCCGCGATGCTCGATGTGCTCGGCGAGGATTATGTGCGCACTGCCCGCGCCAAGGGCATCAACGAGACCGCCGTGCTGCTGCACCACGCGCTGCGTAACGCCGCGGTGCCCGTCATCACAGTGATCGGCACCGGCTTTGCCCTGCTGATATCAGGCGTGGTCGTCACCGAGAGCGTGTTCAACCTGCCCGGCATCGGCCGCCTCACCGTCGATGCCGTGCTGGCGCGCGACTATCCCGTCATCCAGGCGATGATCCTTTTGACATCGCTGATCTATGTCACCGTCAATCTGCTGATCGACGTTGCCTACACCCTGCTCGACCCAAGGATCCGGTACTGATGGCGATCGAAACCCTTCCCGAGCCGTCAATTCCGATCACCACGCCGTTCCGGCCGGGGCTCGGATTTCTGACGGCGACGCCGATCATTGCGGTAGCGAGCGTCTGCCTCGCATTGGTCATCCTGTCGGCTATTTTCGCGCCACTGCTGTCGTCGCACGACCCGCAGCTGCTGGCGCCGGCGCAGCGCCTCAAACCCGCGAGCGCCGAATTCTTGCTCGGCACCGACGCCTATGGCCGCGACGTGCTGTCACGGATTCTCTATGGCGGGCGTATTTCGCTGCTGATCGGACTCGGCGCCGCCGTGTTCTCGATCGGCATCGGCCTCGTCATCGGCCTCGTCTCCGGCTTCTTCAAGTGGGTCGATGCCGTGATGATGCGGGTAATGGACGGCTTGATGGCGATCCCGAGCATCCTGCTCGCAATTGCCGTGGTGTCGCTGTCGGGCGCCAGCCTGATGACGGTGCTGATCGCCATCACCATTCCGGAAATCCCGCGGGTGGCGCGGCTGGTCCGCTCGGTCGTGCTGTCGGCGCGCGAGGAGCCGTATGTCGAGGCGGCGATTTCGGTCGGCTCCAGCCTGCCCAAGATCATGTGGCGGCATCTGATGCCCAACACGGTGGCGCCGCTGATCGTGCAAGGCACCTATGTGGCCGCTTCCGCGATCCTGACCGAAGCGATCCTGTCGTTCCTCGGCGCCGGCATCAGCCCGGAGACGCCGACCTGGGGCAACATCATGGCCGAGGGCCGCGCCTATTTTCAGATCAAGCCGTCGCTGATCTTCTGGCCGGGCCTGATGCTCTCGATCGCCATCCTCAGCGTCAACCTGATCGGCGACGCCGCGCGCGACGCGCTCGATCCGCGCATGAAGCAGCGGGAGGGCGGCAAGTGACGTCGTTGCAAGGCAACGACGTCATCCCGGGGCGCGTCGAAGACGCGAACCCGGGATCTCGAGATTCCGGGTCTGATCCTTCGGACCATCCCGGAATGACGGGAGCGAAGCGCGATGGCCTCTCAACGTCATTGCGAGCAAAGCGAAGCAATCCATGGCGCAGCGGAAAGAAAGAATGGATTGCTTCGTCGCAAGCGCTCCTCGCAATGACACTGATGGGACAGTGGTGACATGAACGACAAAAACATCGTCCTCGATATCGACAATCTCGTGGTCGGCCTCGGCAAGAATCCCGCCAACCAGCGCGTGATCGACGGCGTCTCGCTGCAGGTGCGCGAAGGCGAGACGCTGTGCCTGGTCGGCGAAAGCGGCTCGGGCAAGTCCGTGACGTCACTGACGGTGATGGGGCTGCTGCAGAAGGGCTCGCTGGTCCCGTCCGGGGGGACTGTCAAACTGGTCGGCGAGGACATCCTCACCGCCAGCGACCGACGGCTGCGGCAATTGCGCGCCACCACCATGGCGATGATCTTCCAGGAGCCGATGACGGCGCTCAATCCGGTGGTGCCGGTCGGCCGCCAGATCGACGAGGTGCTGCGCGCCCACACCGATCTCGACGTCCGCGCGCGCAAGAAGCGCATCCTCGACATGATGGAGCAGGTCCGGCTGCCCGAAGTCGCGCGCATCTTCGCCTCCTACCCGCACCGGCTGTCCGGCGGCCAGCGCCAGCGCATCATGATCGCAATGGCGCTGGTGCTGGAACCGAAGCTTTTGATCGCGGACGAGCCGACCACCGCGCTCGACGTCACCACGCAGAAGCAGATCCTGACCCTGATCCGCGATCTGCAGAGGGATCACGGTACCGCGGTGCTGTTCATCACCCATGACATGGGCGTGGTCGCCGAGATCGCCGACCGCGTCGCGGTGATGCGCCACGGCAAGCTGGTCGAGACCGGACCGCTGCAAACCATCCTGCGCACGCCCACCATGGAATACACCCGCAACCTGCTATCAGCGGTGCCGAGCCTGATCCCGCGCGCGCCGCGCGCGGACTCGACCGAACCGGTCGTGCTGGAGGCCAACGAACTCGGCAAGGTCTATCGCGAGCGCTCCTTCTTCGGCGCCGTGCGCGAAGTGGCGGCAGCGAAGGACGTCACCCTCACTTTGCGCAAGGGTCGCACGCTGGGCATCGTCGGCGAAAGCGGCTCCGGCAAATCCACCGTGGCGCGCTGCATCGTGCGGCTGATCGATCCGACGTCCGGCGGCATTCGGCTGGCGGGCCGCGAAATCTCCGAACTGTCGCGGCGGCTGCTGCAGCCACACAGGAAGCGCATCCAGATCATCTTCCAGGATCCCTATCGTTCGCTCAATCCGCGCATCACGGTCGGCGAGACCATCGCCGAGGGCCCGATCAATTACGGCATGCCGCATGCGGAGGCGCTGGCCAAGGCGCGCGATCTGCTGGAGCTGGTCGACCTGCCGGCCGACGCGATCTCGCGCTATCCGCACCAGTTCTCCGGCGGCCAGCGCCAGCGCATCGCGATCGCGCGCGCGCTGGCGCTCGACCCCGACGTGCTGGTGGCGGACGAAGCGGTTTCCGCGCTCGACGTCTCGGTGCAGGCACAGGTGCTGGAACTGCTCGACGAGATCCAGAGCAGGCTGGGCATCGCGCTTCTGTTCATCACCCACGATCTGCGCGTCGCGGCGCAGATCTGCGACGACGTCGCCGTGATGCAGCATGGCCGCATCGTCGAACAAGGCCCGGCGGCACAGGTCCTGACCCATCCGCAGCAGGCCTATACCAGGCAATTGCTGGAAGCCGCTCCGGGGCGGGACTGGGACTTTGCGAATTTCCGCCCGGTGGCGGAGGGCGCGGTGGCGGGGGCGTAACTCCGCTCCCTCCACGTCTTGCGAGCGCAGCGAAGCAATCCGGCTTTCGTACAACAGGCAGAAAGTTGGATTGCTTCGTCGCAAGGGCTCCTCGCAATGACGTGGAGAGGTCACTGGCCGGCCACGTAATCCACTGCCTGCTCGAACACCGGACCGACTTCACTCGCAATGACAGGGAAGCCATGCGGGAGCGGATTGCTTCGTCGCTTGCGCTTGTCGCAATGACGAGTCTAACGTCGCGCCACAAATCAGATCGAGACCGAATTAATGACCCGTATCGCCGTCGGCGGCTTCCTGCACGAGACCAATACCTTCGCGCCGACCAAGGCGACCTATGCCGATTTCGTCCATGGCGGCGGCTGGCCGTCGATGGCGCATGGCGGCGATATTCTCAAGACCATGCGCAACATCAATGTCGGGCTGGCCGGTTTCGTCGGCGCGGCGGAAGCCCGCGGCTGGGAGCTGGTTCCCACCGTCGCCTGCGGCGCCAGCCCCTCGGCGCATGTCACCGAGGATGCCTATGAACGCGTCGTCAAGATGATGGTCGACGGCATTGCCGCCGCGGGTCCGCTCGACGCCGTCTATCTCGACCTGCACGGCGCCATGGTGTCGGAGCATCTGGACGACGGCGAAGGCGAAATTCTCGCCCGCGTGCGCCGGCTGATCGGCAAGGACGTGCCGCTGGTGGCCAGCCTCGATCTGCACGCCAATGTGACGCCGGAAATGGTTGAGTACGCAGATGCACTCATAGCCTACCGCACCTATCCCCATGTCGACATGGCCGACACCGGCCGCGCCGCCGCGGAACATCTGGCGCTGCTGCTGCAATCGGGACAAAAATTCGCAAAAGCGTTCCGGCAATTGCCGTTCCTGATTCCGATCAGCTGGCAGTGCACCAACGACCAGCCGACCAAAGGCATTTACGAGAAGCTGGCGGCGCTGCAGGACGATGCAGTGCCGACGCTGTCCTTTGCGCCGGGCTTTCCGGCAGCGGATTTTGCCCATTGCGGGCCGAGCGTGTTCGCCTATGGCAGGACGCAGGCCGATGCCGACGCCGCGGCCGATACCATTGCACGCGTCATTGTCGGTCACGAGAATGATTTCGACGGCCGCATCTTTACGCCCGACGAAGGCGTGCTGCATGCGATGGAGCTGGCGAAGACCGCGAGCAGGCCTGTCATCATCGCCGACACCCAGGACAATCCCGGCGCCGGCGGCGATTCCGACACCACGGGCATGCTGCGCGCGCTGGTGCGCAACAATGCCCAGCGCGCCGCCACCGGCGTGATCTACGATCCCGCGTCGGCGCAAACAGCGCATGCAGCGGGCGTCGGCGCCACCGTCACGCTGGCGCTCGGCGGCAAGTCGGGCATTCCGGGCGATGCGCCATACCAGGAAACCTTTGTCGTCGAACGGCTGTCCGACGGGAAATTCGTCGCCCCCGGCCCCTATTACGGCGGCCGCGACATGGACATGGGTCCATCGGCGTGCCTTCGCATCGGCGGCGTCAGGGTCGTCGTTTCCTCGCACAAGGCGCAGCTCGCGGACCAGGCGATGTACCGCGATGTCGGGATCGAGCCGACCGAGCAGGCGATCCTGGTCAACAAGAGTTCGGTGCATTTCCGCGCCGATTTCGAACCGATCGCCGAAAAGCTTCTGATCTGCGCCGCGCCCGGCGCGATGCCGGCCGACACCGCCGCCCTGCCCTGGACGCGGCTGCGCGCCGGCATCCGCCTCAAGCCGAACGGCCCCGCTTTCGCCCCGTCACGCTCAACGTCTTCTGCAACCGGATAAGAACCATGCCCAACATCGAACGCATCGAAGGCTTTGCCGACGAACTCACCGCGATCCGCCGCGACCTGCATGCGCATCCCGAGATCGGTTTCGAGGAGGTCCGCACCTCCGGCATCGTCGCCGACAAATTGACGCAATGGGGCATCGAGGTGCATCGCGGCCTCGGCGGCACCGGCGTGGTCGGCGTGCTCAAGGGCAAGGGCTCGGGCGCCAAGCGCATCGGGCTGCGCGCCGACATGGACGCGCTGCCGATGGAGGAGAATACCAACCTGCGCTGGCGCTCCACCATTCCCGGCCGCTTCCATGGCTGCGGCCATGACGGCCACACCACCATGCTGCTCGGCACCGCGCGCTATCTCGCGGAAACCCGGAATTTCGACGGCACCGTGCATTTCATCTTCCAGCCGGCCGAGGAAGGCCTCGGCGGCGCGCGCGCCATGATCAAGGACGGGCTGTTCGAGAAATTCCCCTGCGACGAGATCTACGGACTGCACAATGCGCCCGACCTCAACCATGGCGAGATCGCGATCCTGCCGGGACCGGCGATGGCCGGCGCCGACTTCTTCGATATCGTCATCAACGGCTACGGCGCGCATGGCGCGATGCCTCACCTTTCCAAGGATCCCGTCATCGTCGCGATGACGCTCGGCCAGGCGCTGCAATCCATCGTCAGCCGCAACGTCGATCCGCATGAGCCCGCGGTGCTGTCGATCACCCAGATCCACACCGGCTCGGCCTATAATGTGATCCCCGGCGAGGCGAAACTGTGCGGCACCGTCCGCGCGTTTTCCGACGAGGTGCGCGTGCTGATCCGCGAGCGGATGCGCGCGCTCTGCGCCGGCATCGCCGCCTCCTTCCAGGTCGAGATCTCGGTCGATATCCGCGACGGCTTCAGCGTGCTGATCAACGAGGAGGAGCAGTCCGCCGTGGTCGCCGAGGTCGCGCGCACGGTGGTCGACGCCGACAAGGTGATCACCCGGACGAAGCCGAAGATGGGCAGCGAGGATTTCGCCGACATGATGCAGGTGGTGCCGGGCGCGTATTTCTGGGTCGGCCATGAAGGCTCGGTGCCGGTGCACAATCCCGGCTACATCCTCGACGACAAGATCCTCCCGATCGGCGCCAGCATGTTCGCGCGCATCATCGAAGCCCGTCTCCCGGCAGGCGCCCATGCATAAACGGGCAGCCGAAGAGTCGGTCACCCCGCTGCACGACCTTTCCGCCGTCGACCTGATCGAGGGCTTCAAGGCCGGCCAGTTCTCGCCGTCGGAAGTGCTGGAGGACGTGCTGGCGCATGTCGCGGCGTGGGAGCCGCACATCAAAGCGCTGTACGCGTTCGATCCCGATGGCGCCCGGGCGGTTGCCAGGGCATCGACCGAGCGCTGGCAGAAGGGCGAGCCGATGGGCCTGCTCGACGGCGTGCCCGTCACCATCAAGGACAATATCGCCACCAAGGGCGTGCCGATCCCTCTGGGCGCTGCCAGCGTCAAGCAGGTGCCGGCGGACCGGGATGCGCCGCCCGCGGCGCGCCTGCGCGAAGCCGGCGCGGTAATCTTTTCAAAAACCACCATGCCGGATTACGGCATGCTGTCGTCGGGCCTTTCCAGCTTCCATCCCCTCACCCGCAATCCCTGGGACCTCGGCAAAAATCCCGGCGGCTCCAGCGCGGGCGCGGGCGCCGCCGCGGCGGCAGGGTACGGCCCGCTGCATCTCGGCACCGATATCGGCGGCTCGGTGCGGCTGCCGGCATGCTGGTGCGGCCTCGTCGCGCTGAAGCCGAGCCTGGGGCGGATACCGGTGGACCCGCCCTATGTCGGCCGCGTCGCCGGACCGATGACGCGTATTGTCGATGACGCCGCGCTGATGATGAGCGTGCTGTCGCGGCCGGATCGCCGGGACGGCATGAGCCTGCCGCCCAGCGACATCAACTGGAAGATGCTGGAAAAGTCGCCGCGCAAGCTGCGCATCGGGCTGATGCTCGATGCCGGCGCCGGACAGCCGCTGGAAAAGGACGTGCGCGAAGTCGCCGTGAAGGCCGCCAAGGCGTTCGAATCCGCCGGCGCCGTCGTCACCGAAGTCGATGGGGTGATGACGCGCGAGATCCTCGAGGGGCTCGACAATTTCTGGCGCGCCCGGATGTGGGACGATCTGTCGAAGCTGACGCCGGCTGAACGCGCCAAGGCGCTGCCCTATATCCTCGAGTGGGCGGAGGCCGGCGCCAGGCTGAGCGGCGTCGACGTGATCAGGGGTTTCAATGCCACCATGGCGATCCGGGCGGCGGCGGCGAAACTGTTCTGCGAGATCGATTATGTGATTTCGCCTGTGTCCCCCGTGGTGAATTTCGCCGCCGAATTCGCCGCCCCGCTCAACGATCCCGCAAGACCGTTCGAGCACATCGCCTATACCGTGCCGTGGAACATGTCGGAAAATCCGGCGGCCTCGATCAATGGCGGTTACGACAAAAAGGGCTTTCCAATCGGCGTCCAGATCATCGGCCGCCGCTTCGATGACATCGGCGTGCTCGGCATGGCCAAGGCTTTCGAGGGCTTGCGCGGGCCGCAGAAACCGTGGCCGTCACCGCCGAAGAGGTAAAACGGCACACAGATCGTCATGCGCGGGCCTGACCCGCGCATCCATCTTCTTCAAGAGGATGGATTGCCGGGTCAAGCCCGGCAATGACGAGAAGAAAATCACAAGAACAACCGAGAGGAAACACCCATGTCTTACGAGACGATTAAATACGAGATCGACGAACAGATCCTCACCATCACCCTGAACCGGCCCGACAAGCTCAACGCCTTCAACGGCACCATGATGACCGAATTGATCGCCGCGTTCGACGCGGCCGACAAGGACGACAATTTACGCGCCATCATCGTCACCGGCGCGGGGCGCGGGTTCTGCGCCGGCGCGGATCTTTCCTCCGGCGCCGACACCTTCGATCGCGACGCGCGGCGCGGACCGGTGAAGCGATTGCCGGACGGCAAGGTCGATTACAGCGATCCGCAGGTGCGCGACGGCGGCGGCCAGGTCACCTTGCGGATCTTCAAGTGCCTGAAGCCCGTGATCGCGGCAATCAACGGCCCGGCGGTCGGCATCGGCGCCACCATGCTGCTGCCGATGGATATCCGCATCGCCTCGGAAAACGCCCGGATCGGCTTCGTGTTCTCCCAGCGCGGCATCGTGCCCGAGGCGGCATCGAGCTGGTTCCTGCCGCGCCTCGTCGGCATCCAGCAGGCGCTGGAATGGTGTTTTTCCGGCCGCGTGTTCCCGGCGCAGGAAGCCCTTGCCGGCCGGCTGGTGTCGAAAGTCGTGGCGCCCGATGAATTGCTGCCGACCGCGCGCGCGCTGGCAAAGGAATTCATGGCGAAAACCGCTCCGGTGTCGGTGGCGCTGATCCGCCAGATGATGTGGCGCATGCTCGGCGCCGACGATCCGATGGAAGCCCACAAGGTCGACAGCCGCGGCATCTACGCCCGCGGCCGCTCGGAGGACGTGAAGGAAGGCGTGGTGTCGTTCCTGGAAAAACGCCCGGCACAGTTCAAGAACAAGGTGTCGACCGACATGCCCGACTATTTCCCGTGGTGGGACGAGCGGGAGTATAAGTGACTGCGAAGCAGTCATCCCGGGGCGATGCGAAGCATCAATCCAGACTGCTTTGGCAAATTCCGCCGTCATCCTGAGGTGCGCGCCTTTGCGCGCCTCGAAGGATGAGCCGCAGGCGCAAACGTCTCATCCTTCGAGGCTCGCCCAAGGGGGCTCGCACCTCAGGATGACGGCGGAGGTTGTGTAAAAAAGGACGACCCTACCCCATCATCAGCGCCACGCGCCCGATCGCCTTGCGATCGATCAAAAGCTGCATCGCCTGCGCGTAGTCCTGCAGCGGCAGCCGGTGCGAGACGTTGGGACGGATCTTCCCCGCCTCCGCCCAATCCAGCAGCGCCTTCAGGCGCACCTCGCCGAGCGCGGGATTTCGCCGCACCGCCTCGCCGGCGCGGACGCCGAGCACGCTGGCGCCCTTGATCAGCAGCAGGTTGGTGCGGGCAAGCCCGATGCCGCCGGTAAAACCGATCACCAGCAGCCGCGCGCCCCAGGCGATGCAGCGCACGCTGTTTTCGAACGTCTCGCCGCCGACCGGGTCGAACACCACGTCGACGCCGCGCCCGTCGGTGATGCGCTTGACGGCGTCGCGAAACGGCTCGCGGCCATAGAGCACGAGATGATCGGCGCCCCTCGCCTGCGCGACGCCAAGCTTCTCCTCGCTCGAGGCCGCCGCGATCACGGTGGCGCCCAGCATCTTGCCCATCTCGACCGCGGCAAGGCCAACGCCGCCGCCGGCCCCGTGCACCAGCAGCACTTCGCCGGGTTGAACCTGTCCGCGGTCGATCAGCGCATGATAGGCGGTGCCGTGGCCGGCGAGAAACGTTGCGCCCTCCGCATAGTCGAAGGTCGATGGCAGCGGCGTCAATTGCGACGGCGTAACGACGGCTTCATCGGCATAAGCGCCGTGCCGCATCTTGACGATGACGCGGTCGCCGACCGCGACGCCGTCGGCCTCGTTCACCTCGACCACATCGCCGGCGGCTTCCATCCCGGGCGTGAACGGCAGCGGCGGCTTCAGCTGGTACTCGCCGGCCGCCATCAGGATGTCGGGAAAATTCAGCCCGGCGGCGTGAATGGCGACGCGGACCTCGCCCCGCGCCAGCGGCGCCGGGACAAAGCTTTCCAGTTGCAGGCTCTCGGGAGGCCCGAGTTCGCGGCAGACGACTCTTCTTGGCATCAGGCCGCCCGTGTCTTGAGGCGCGCCAGCGCCTCGCGGATCAGGGGCATGCGGTCATTGCCGAAATACATGTCGGTCTTGTCGACGAAGATGGTCGGCGAGCCGAAGCCGCCGCGCGCCATCACCTCGTCGGTATTGGCCTTGAGCTGGTCCTTGATCTTCTGGTCGGAGATGCCCGCGAAGAACGCTTGCGGATCGACGCCGACGCTGTTGCAGATCTCCGTCAGCACCTCGTCCTTGGAGATGTCCTTATCGTCGCCCCAATAGGCGGCGAACACCGCGCGCGCGAACGGCACCATGTCCTTGCCGAGGAATATACAGCCGCGCATCGCCTTGACGCTGTTCACCGGGAACACCGTCGGCGGCATCTTGATCGCGAGCCCGGCGGAGCGCGCCCAGTCGGCGAGGTCCTTCTTCTGGTAACGCGCCTTCAGCGGCACCGGTGCCTCGCGCGAGGCATAGACGCTCGGATTGACCGAATTGAAGATGCCCCCGACCAGGATCGGCCGCCACGAAATCTCGACGCCGAACTCTTCCGCCAGCGGCCGGATGTTGTGGAAGGCCAGATAAGTCCAGGGGCTGGAGCAGTCGAAGAAGAATTCGATCATGGTGTTTCCTCATTGTCGCGTCTTGGCGCGATTTCAGTCGTTGGATGTCATCTCTATCAGCGTCATTGCGAGCGAAGCGAAGCAATCCATTCTTTCTTTTCGCTGTGGGATGGATTGCTTCGTCGCAAGCGCTCCTCGCAATGACGCTGAGATAGCGTCATGTCCTCCCCGCCAGCTCCTTTGCTTTCTGGCCGAACATGTTCCGGCGGGCTTCCTCGTCGAACGGTTCCTTGACGAATTTGCCGATCGCCAGTCCCGCCTGCACCTGCGGACGGGCGCGGACCACGGCGTACCAGCGTTTGATGTTGGGATAATCGTCGAGGGTAAAGCCCTGCGCCTTGTGGGTCATGGTCCAGGGAAAACAGGCGATGTCGGCGATCGAATAGTCGTCGCCCGCGACATGGGCGCCGGTCTTGCCCAGTTGGGTGTCGAGCACGCGGTAGAGCCGCGCGGCTTCGTCGCGGTAGCGCTCGATGGCATAGGGAATCTTTTCTGCGGCATAAAGGGCAAAGTGTCCGTGCTGGCCGAGCATCGGCCCCAGCCCGCTCATCTGCCACATCACCCACTGCACCACCCTGGAACGACCGCGCATATCGGTCGGGAGAAAGCGGCTGGTCTTTTCGGCCAGGTAGATCAGGATCGCGCCGGTCTCGAATACCGGGAACGGCGCGCCGCCGTCCGATGGCGCGTGGTCGACGATGGCGGGAATCCGGTTGTTCGGACTGATCGCGAGGAATTCGGGGCGAAACTGCTCGCCGGCGCGGATGTTGACGGGAATCACGGTGTAGGGAAGCCCCAGCTCCTCCAGCATGATCGAGATTTTCCAGCCGTTCGGCGTCGGCGCGTAGTGCAGGTCGATCATGGGTTCACCCCGGGGGAAGCTGCCCACATCCTAGCCCGCGGGCTCACGCCCTTCCAGTCATCAAGGCGGCCTTGTGGGGCGACGGCCGAACATGCCACACAGGCGCAAACGACAACCCTCGGGGAGGCCCCACCATGCTGTTTCCAACCACGATCGCAGGCTCCTTGCCGAAGCCGGAATGGCTGGCCGAGCCCAATACGCTGTGGGCGCCCTGGAAATCGAAAGGCGAGGAACTGGCGCGGGCCAAGCGCGACGCCACATTGCTGGTGCTGAAACTGCAGGAAGACGCCGGCATCGACATCGTCACCGAGGGCGAACAGGCGCGTCAGCACTTCGTCCACGGTTTCATGGAGAAGATCGAGGGCATCGATTTCGCCCACAAGGTCGAGATGGGAATCCGGAAAGACCGCTACAAGGCGATGGTGCCGCAGGTGGTGGCGCCGTTGCGGCTGAAGGGCCGCGTCCATGCCGACGAGGCCCGTGTCGCCCGCACCCATACCACGCGAAAACTGAAGTTCACGTTGCCGGGCCCAATGACCATCATCGACACCGTCGCCGACGGCTATTATGGCGACCGCGTCAAGATGGCGTTCGCCTTTGCCGAACTGCTCAACGAGGAAGCCAAGGCCTTGCAGGCCGACGGCGTCGACATGATCCAGTTCGACGAGCCCGCCTTCAACGTCTTCATGGACGAGGTTTCGGACTGGGGCATCAAGGCGCTGGAGAGCGCCGCCGAGGGCCTGACCTGCGCCACCGCCGTGCACATCTGCTACGGTTACGGCATCAAGGCCAATACCGACTGGAAGGAAACGCTGGGCGCCGAGTGGCGGCAGTATGAGGATATCTTCCCAGCGATCGCCAAGAGCCCGATCCAGCAGGTCGCGATCGAATGCCGAAATTCGAAGGTGCCGCTCGACCTGCTGTCCCTGCTGACCGGCAAGATCGTGCAGGCCGGCGTGATCGACGTCGCCAGCGACACCGTCGAGACCGCGGAGGATGTGGTCAAGGTGATCGAGGCGGTGTCGAAATTCGTGCCGAAGAGCAACATCGTCGCCACCACCAATTGCGGCATGGCGCCGATGCGTCGCGATATCGCCGAAGCCAAGCTGATGGCGCTGGGCGCGGGCGCGAAGCTGGCGCGGGAGAGGCTGGGGTAAGTCTCAGCCGTCATCCTCGCACAACGGCTTCGCCGTCATCCTGAGGTGCGAGCCTCTTCGGCGAGCCTCGAAGGATGAGCAGCGAACATCGTACTTGCGGCCAACCTTCGCGGCGCGCAAGTGCGCGCACCTCAGGATGACGGCGGTGGTGTGGCGGCAATCGTATCCACCGCGCTCGGATGCAGCACCGGAACATATCCCGCCGCCAGCGCGCGCAGCGTCGAGGGCGGGGTCAGCAGCATGGGGCCCCAGATCGCGTCCGGTGCGGCGCGATAGCCGGCCGGCGACCATTTCAGCGGCCGACCCCGCACGACGAGATAGCTCTCCGCGCCTTCCTGCAGCATCGCGCCGTCGGGCAAATCGGCCAACGGCACCGCCAGCGGGTGGAGCCGCTTCTTGCCGCGATCCAGCCGCTCGCGATGCAGCACGGCATCGATGTCGCGCGCGAGGACACGGCTGACGCCATTGCCCTGTTCCCACGCCTCGCGAAACCTGACGGCGTCGTCGCGGCGGCAATAGAAGCAGGGGCGATGCCCGGCGGCGAGCGCGGTCGCCTCATCGAGAAAGAACAGCTCGGTCCAGCTGCGGCCGCCCATCACGGCGCGCCGCCGTCCGCGGAATTCGCAGACGCAGGTCAGCCACGCCTGGCTGGCCCAGCGCCGCGTCAGCGTTTTGGTTTGGGGATCGTGAATGATGCCGCGATTGCCGGTGAACAGCCCGCGATGCGGGGTGGAGACGATGTCGCCGGTGGGCGTGACGCGGTTTTGCAGCGGCATCTCGGAAGCCCGATCGTCATTCCGGGATGGTGCGCAAGCACCAGACCGCAGGTGCGCAATTGCGCACCGGGGAATCTCGAGATTCCGGGTTCGATGCTGACGCATCGCCCCGGAATGACGGAGAAATCACACCCGACCCTCCCGGATCGGTGGCTGGAATGACAGTGCGGTGTCCCAGGGAAAGTGGATCCAGGTGTCCTGCGACACTTCGGTGATGAATGTATCGACCAGCGGCTTTCCCTGCGGCTTGGCGTAAACTGCCGCGAAATGCGCGTCCGGCATCATCGCGCGAACCAGACGCCCGGTCTTGCCGGTGTCGACGAGGTCGTCGACGATCAACAGCCCCTTGCCGGTGCCGCCGCCGAGTTTTGCCACCTCCGCCGAAACGTCCTTGAGAACCTGCAATTCCCCCTGTTTGGTATGGTCGTAGCTGGCGATGCAGACGGTATCGATCACGCGGATGCCGAGTTCGCGGGCGACGATGGCCGCCGGCACCAGCCCGCCGCGGGTGATCGCGACCATGGCATGAAACGGCCCGACGGCATCGAGCCGCCAGCTCAGCGCGCGGCAATCGCGGTGAAACTGGTCCCACGAGACCGGAAAGGCCTTGCCGGCCTTTTCCTGCGCGCTCAATTCCGGATGCTCCGCCATCATCGCTCCCCGCTCCGCTCTCGAATGGTCCGCTAGCGGGTGGTGATGTTCAGTCCCGCCAGCATCTCCTTGACCGCGTTCATCGCGGCGGCGAGCTTTTCCGGATCGCGCGAGCGGACGACCAGATTGGTGTTCGGCTTCTTGTCGTCGTCGGTGAAGGGATAGCTGCCGATCACGGTATCGGGATGGGCGTTGGCGATTTCGCGCAAGGGACCGCCGACGTCGCCTTCGCGGGCGTTGGCGCGAACCGATTCCGACAGCATGCGGACGCCGGATTTCAGCTTCGGCGCCACGATGTCCATCATCGCCTGCATGATGGTGGGCACCCCGGCCATCACGACGACATTGCCGAGCTTGAAGCCCGGCGCCAGGATGGTGGCGCTCTGGATCAGTTCGGCGCCGTCGGGAATCCGCGCCATGCGCAGTCGCGCCTCGTTCAGGTCCTGCGCGCCCCAGCGCTCCTTGAACCGGGCCACCACCTCCGGATGGTGGTCGATGCCGACGCCGAACGCCTTGGCGATGGCATCGGCGGTGATGTCGTCATGGGTCGGCCCGATGCCGCCGGTGGTGAAGACATAATCGTAGCGATGCCGCAGCGCATCGAGGGCGGCGATGATGTCGGCCTCGTCGTCGGCGACGACGCGGACCTCCTTCAGGTCGATCCCGATATTGGTCAGGTATTCGGCGATAAAGCCGATATTCTTGTCCTTGGTCCGGCCGGACAGGATCTCGTCGCCGATCACCAGAATGCCCGCGGTGACGATTTCGCTCATGGTCTTCCCTCGCCCTCTGTAGTGACTGTGCGCAAGCAACGCCTTGAAGTCACGGGGTTTTGCTGCCGAAATAAGCACCGGCCAGCCGGTTTTTCAGGCAATGCACGGAACCATCCCTACCAAATGCCCTCGGTGAATGCATATCGCGCTGGCCCAGCCCTTGCTACCATCCCTTTCAGTCATGCACTGTCTCGCATGGCCTTGGAATGGGCTTGGAAAAGCGTCGGGATATATGGCAGCTGCGTTCGATGAAATGAATGGGCCCGGCGGCGACATCCGCTCGGCCTACCAGGAACTCTCCCGCTGGCTGAAGGAGACGCCGCCGGAGGCGCTGGAGTATCGCCGCCAGGAGGCGGAGCTGCTGTTCCGCCGGATCGGCATCACCTTCGCCGTCTATGGCGACGCCGAAGCCCAGGAAAGGCTGATTCCGTTCGACGTGATCCCGCGGATCATCGCGGCCCGGGAATGGGCGATCCTGGAGAAGGGCCTGAAGCAGCGGGTGCGCGCGCTGAACATGTTCCTGCGCGACATCTATCACGGCCGCGACATCCTGCGCGCCGACATCATTCCCGACGACCTGATCTTCCAGAACCCGGTATTCCGGCCGGAAATGAACGGCCAGCACGTGCCGCACGACGTCTATGTCCACATCGCCGGCATCGACATCGTCCGCGTCAATCCGGAAGAGTTTTACGTGCTGGAGGACAATGCGCGCACGCCCTCCGGGGTGTCCTACATGCTGGAAAACCGCGAAATCATGATGCGGCTGTTTCCCGACCTGTTCGCCCGGCACCGCGTCGCGCCGGTGGAAAAGTATCCGGACGAACTGTTGTCGGCGCTGCGCTCGGTGGCGCCGCTCAGCGCCTCGTCGGAGCCGACGGTGGCCTTGATGACGCCCGGCGTCTACAATTCGGCCTATTACGAGCATTCGTTCCTCGCCGACAAGCTCGGCATCGAACTGGTCGAGGGCCGCGACCTCATCGTCAAGAACGACGAGGTGTTCATGCGCACCACCGAGGGCCTGAAGCGGGTCGACGTGATCTACCGCCGGGTCGACGACGACTTCCTCGACCCCCTCACCTTCCGCCCGGATTCGGCGCTCGGCGTGCCCGGGCTGATGTCGGCCTATGCCGCCGGCAACATCACTCTGGCCAACGCGGTCGGCACCGGCATCGCCGACGACAAGGCGGTCTATTCCTACATGCCCGAGGTGGTGAAATTCTATCTCGGGGAAGAGCCGATCCTGAAGAACGTGCCGACCTGGCGCTGCCGCGAGCCGAAGGATCTGGCCTACGTGCTCGATAACCTCGCCGAACTGGTGGTGAAGGAAGTGCACGGCTCCGGCGGCTACGGCATGCTGATCGGCCCCGCCGCCACCAAGGCGACCATCGAAGCCTTCCGCGACAAGCTCAAGCGCGAGCCCGAAGGTTTCATCGCCCAGCCGACGCTGGCGCTGTCGACCTGCCCGACCTGCACCGAATCCGGCCTGGCGCCGCGCCACGTCGATCTCCGGCCATTCGTGCTGACCGGCAGCAACCATGTCACCATCGTGCCGGGCGGGCTGACGCGGGTGGCGCTGAAGGAGGGATCGCTGGTGGTCAATTCCAGCCAGGGCGGCGGCACCAAGGATACCTGGATACTGGACGAGTAGAGAGAGCAAGATTCCCGCATGCTGTCACGCACCGCCGAAAACCTGTACTGGCTGGCCCGTTACGTCGAGCGCGCCGAATATCTCGCGCGCACCATCGAGGCGACGCTGCGGGTCACCGCATTGCCGAACACCTATATCGGCAAGACCAACGAATGGGATTCGGCGCTGCTGACCGCCGGCGTCAG
>JAUXWH010000089.1 GCA_030681365.1 Bradyrhizobium sp. | reverse complement strand
ATCGGTCGTCCGCGGATTCTACTTACCTCTCCCCAGCGGGGAGAGGTCGATTTGCGCAGCAAATCGGGTGAGGGGGTGCTGGCCTAACGAGAGACCGTAACCCCTCACCCGGCGCTACGCGCCGACCTCTCCCGAAGGGAGAGGTGAATTCCGGTGCCGCTCCAGCAACCTAATCTCATCGCGCTCTAAGCCCGGCCTCAGGCGGCCGGGCTTTGGATTCTGGCCGTCACTTCTCCCGGCAGCATCGCGATCGACGCCAGCGCGGTCGCCGTGTGCTTCTCGATGCCGTCGATGACGCAAAACACGTCGGCGGCCACCACCGCGACCTGCCGTCCGGGCTTGATCACGCGGGCGCGGCAGATCAGGCGCTCGCCGGATGCCGGCGACAGCAGGTTCAATTTGTATTCCGCCGTCAGCGCCGGCTGGCCGCGCGATGTCGCCGCCGCGATCGTGGTCGCATTGTCGACCAGGAAGGCGGTGACGCCGCCATGGAACAGGCCGTGCTGCTGCAACAGCTCCGGCCGCCGGTCGACCGCGAGCGTGCACGATCCGCGCGCCAGCTCGGAGAGTTCGGCGCCGACATGGCCCATAAAACCCTGGCGGCCGACGCTGTCGCGGATTCGCTCGGCGATGGGCGCGAAGTCCGGATCGGGCTTCACGTCGGGATCCTGCGTCCTGGCTTGCTCGGTCAAGGTATGCCTCCGATGTCTGCAACGGATTGCGGCGCCACCAGCGCGCGAATCGCGCAGGCGATCAGGATGTCGGCCTGAAGTCTCGGATCGGAGCGGTCGCGGCCCGACAGCCAGGCGCGGCAGAAGATCTGCGCCGGCCCGATGATCTGGCTGAAGAACAGCGTCGGCGTCATCGGCAGCAATTCGCCGCTGACGATCAGCGGCGCGCGCCAGCGCTCGACGCCCTCGCCGAGGCGCGAATTCTGCGCCCGCTGCGCGTCCCTGACCTCCTCGCTCCATTCGCTCCGGGAGATCTCGAACAGATAGCGCGCCTCGCGCCGGTTATTCACCACCCAATCCAGATGCGCGCGGATCAGACGATCGATACCTTCCCGCGCGCCGCAGGGGGGATCGATCGCAGCCAGCACCGCGGCGTGATAGCGCTGCAGCACTTCCAGAAACAGCGCACCCGCCAGTTCTTTCTTCGATCCGAAGAAATGGAAGAAGCTGCCATTGGAGGTCCGCGCGCGGGCGCGAATGGCCGCCACCGTCGCGCCCTCGAAGCCGTCACGGTCGAACACCGCCAATCCCGCCGCCATCAGATCCTCGCGCGCGCTAGCAACCACGATCATCCCCCCAAACTGGGTCTAGAGCACCACTCTAGAGTATTGCTCTAGGAATGATCAAGTGCGGCCGCAGGGCCGGAGACTGCCATGTCACGAAAATCTATCGGGAGATCGGAGGCGCAGGCGGTCCCGCGGGCGGGACCGGTGGCAATGGCGGACCGGAAGCCGTCAGGGCGGGAGGCGGAGGTAGCAGCATCACCAGCGGCGGCTCGGGGCTGGCTGGCGGCTCCAAGGAACCGCTGGAGACAGCCGCCGACATCGATGGCGCGGGCGTGACCGGCGGAACCGGATCGGCCCGCAGCGCCGGGGTATCGCCGTTCTCCTTCGGTGGGTCGATCTTCGCGGTGTCGGACTTGCTGTCGGACTTGTCCTCGCCGGACGGCTTGGTGGCATGCTCCGGCGCGGCTTCCTTGACGCCTTCCTTGGCGGTTGCTTTGGCCGCTTCCTCGGCGGTTTCCTTGCCAGTTTCCTTGCCAGTTTCCTGGGCCGTTTCCTTGCCGGCCTCCTTGGCGCTTTCGCTCTTCGAGCTGTCCTCTTTGGTGGCCTCGCTCTTTATCGGCTCGTCCCTGGCGGCATCGACCTCGTCGCTGCCGCCCTTGCCGCGCTTGCTCAGCTTCTGCTTGGCAGCCGATTTGCGGCCATCGGGACCAGGCGCAACGCCATCCTGTTTCGCGGCCTGCTGCGGCTCAGCTTCGGGCCTGGCGGCCTCCTGCGTCGGCGCCGGGCGCCTCGCATCCTTCGCCTGCTGCGCGGGCTTGGAACCGCGAGTATCGGTCGCACCATTGGCAAGCAGAAAGGCGCTGAGCTGCGAGGCCATTTCACCGGAGGTGGTATAGTGCTGGCGCAGGAAGCCCGGCAGGGATCCGGGCGACATGGTCTTCAAGAGACCCCGCGGTGCCTTGTGGCAGACGGTGCAGGTGCTCGAAAAAATCTGGGAAGGGCTCTTGCCGGCATCGAGATTTTGCGCCCGCACCGGGATCGCCGCGAGACAGCCGATCACAAGCGTCACCGTCGCTAAACTGAGCGCTCGGCTCAACATTCTTATATTTCTCCAGATGCGGAATGGCTTCCCAGCGTCCCAAATCCGGCACGGGTGGCAGCGGTCACCTTTTAGCCGATTATGACGCGAATGGAAGCGGACATATAACGCATCTGCGTGAACGCGATAATTCGGAATATCCGCTTTGTGTACAATCCACTAGCGCCATCGCGCCATCGCTATTATGTTTGACTGGCGGCGCGCGGGGACCAGTCGATCCCCGCTCTCGCTGGCTGTAACGGCCGCTACGCCAGCCTCGTTGGGATCGCTCGGTTTGGTGGTTTCGATGGACCGTTTGTTGCGTTATTTTCTGCAGCAGTTCATTCGCCGCGGGGCGATGACCTTTACGACCGCGAGTGGCGCGAAATTCAGCTGCGGCGACGGGACCGGGACGCCGGTCGCGGCCCGATTCCTGACCACCGATGCCGAACGCCGGGTTCTCCTCAACCCTGAACTTGCGCTGGGCGAAGTCTACATGGACGGAACCTTCGTCGTCGAGAACGGCTCGATAGCGGATACGCTGGCGATCCTGATGGACCAGCCCGACATCGTGCCGCGCTGGGCCAGGCTGCAATGGCTTCTGCGATATCTCGTCAGGCATGCCAGGCAATTCAACCCGCGCCGCCGATCCCTGAACAACGTCGCACACCATTACGATCTCGATGGCCGGCTCTATTCGCTCTTCCTCGACGCCGACAAGCAGTACAGTTGCGGCTATTTCGAAACACCCGATGCGACGCTCGATGACGCCCAGCTCGCCAAGAAGCGGCATCTCGCCGCCAAGCTGTTGATCCGGCGCGGCGACCGCGTGCTCGACATCGGGTCCGGATGGGGCGGGCTTGGCCTTTATCTGGCCGAGATGACCGGCGCCAACGTTACCGGCATCACGCTGTCGACCGAGCAATTGCAGGTATCGAACGCCCGCGCCGCCGAACAAAACCTGGCGCCATCGGCCAGGTTCTTCCTCGAGGATTATCGCGACATTCCCGGCCCGTTCGAGCGCATCGTATCGGTCGGCATGTTCGAGCATGTCGGCGTCGATTTCTACGAAACCTATTTCAGGCGCTGCGCCGAACTGCTCACCGACGACGGCGTAATGGTGCTGCATTCGATCGGGCGCTCCGAAGGCCCCGACGCCACCAATCCCTGGATCACCAAGTACATTTTTCCCGGCGGCTATATTCCCGCGCTATCCGAAGTGACGCGCGCGATCGAGCGCGCAGGATTGCTGGTGTGCGACATCGAAATCCTGCGACTGCATTATGCGGAAACGTTGAAAGCCTGGCGCGAACGGTTTCTGGCACGGCGGGAAGAAGCGGTACGGCTCTACGACGAGCGCTTTGCGCGGATGTGGGAATTTTACCTGGCGTGCTCGGAAATGTCGTTCCGCAAACAGAATATGATGAACTTCCAGATCCAGCTCACCAAGCGCCAAGGCGTCGTGCCGATGACCCGGGATTACATCGGCGACGCAGAAGCCCGGCTTCGCGGCCTCGAGCGAGGCCAGCCGCCCCGGCTGCAGATCGCAGGCGAATAGACCGCTGCGATCCAAGTGCTGTCGAAGTTCCGGTGGCCGAATTCTAGTGACGGAGATTGAGGCCGGATCCCTGGTGGGCATAAGGCGCCGCCGGACGCGACAGCTGTGCGAACACGGCAGCCACAACCGACCGGTCACAGGGCTGGCTGCGCAGTTCCGAACGGGAAACTTGTTCCATGGTGTCGATCAGCATCGACAGCCATAGTTTCTCGCCGCCTGCCGATTGCCATCGCTGAAGCTGCTGGCCCATGGCCTATTCCTAATCTGTCCGGGTTACCAACCCTGCCGCCGCGGACCCGTTCCTTGCGACTAATGCCTGAAGAGAAAATTAACCGAATGTGATCTGCTTCACATACGGTTGGACCGGGCTGTCCTAGACGTCCGAAATGGCCCAGAAAACCCATCCATCATCGTTCGATCCGCAGGCCGACATCGGCACCGACTACGCGCTGATCGCCACCGGCATCAGCGCGGCCCTGGCCGCGCTGATCTATCTCCTGCTGATCTGACCAGCCGCGGTAGTGGTCGAAACATCCGCCGTCCTTGGATGAGTGCATCCGCACGGAGGTAAGGTTCAGGCCGCGCGAAAGATTTTTCCGGGCTTGTCCGGGCCAAAACCCCGTCAAGCACAATGCGTCGCACCCGGACATGATTCACACATTCGATTGTGTGAATCGGGCATAAGGCACACGCGCCCTTTCGTTACCGCGAGGAGTGGCGCTCTATCCCCGCCCCGCATCCGACAAAGTTTCGAGAACATTCCATAGCCATGGCCCTGACTGATTCGAACGTCCTCAAGCTCGCGCCCGATCCGGGAACTCCGGCCTATCGGAGCGCACCGCACAATATCGAGGCCGAACAGAGCCTGCTGGGCGCGATCCTGGTCAACAACGACGCATTCTACCGGGTTTCGGACTTTCTGGAACCGAAACACTTTCTCGAGCCGATCCATCAGACCATCTATGAGACCGCCGGCAGCCTGATCCGGATGGGAAAGGTCGCGACCCCCGTCACGCTGAAGACCTTCGTCCCGGCCGAGACCGATCTCGGCGGCATGACGGTCGGCCAGTACCTCGCCCGCCTCGCCGCCGAAGCAACCACCATCATCAATGCCCAGGATTACGGGCGGACGATCTACGAACTGGCGCTGCGCCGCGACCTGATCCGGATCGGCGAGGACATGGTCAATGTGGCCTACGACGCGCCGGTGGATTTCGCGCCTCGCGCGCAGATCGAGGACGCCGAGCGCAGGCTCTACGAACTGGCCGAATCCGGCCGCTACGATGGCGGCTTCCAGCGTTTTTCGCAGGCCCTCACCGTCGCCGTCGACATGGCGGCCAAGGCGTTTCAGCGCGACGGCAAACTATCGGGCGTCGCCACCGGCTTGCGGGATCTCGACAACAAGATGGGCGGTCTGCAGCCGTCCGACTTGATCATCGTCGCCGGCCGTCCCGGCATGGGCAAGACCGCGCTCGCCACCAACATCGCCTACAATGTCGCCAAGGCGCACCGCGCCGAAGTGCAGGCCGACGGCACCATGAAATCCGTCAATGGCGGCATCGTGGGATTCTTCTCCTGCGAAATGTCGGCCGAACAGCTCGCCACCCGTATTCTGGCCGAGCAGACCAGCATCGCTTCCAGCTCGATCCGCCGCGGCGGCATTACCGAGACCGACTTCGAAAAGATCCGCGATTATTCGATCGAATTGCAGTCGCTGCCGCTCTATGTCGACGAAACCGGCGGCCTGTCGATTTCGCAGCTTACCGCGCGGGCGCGGCGACTGAAGCGGCAGAAGGGCCTCGATCTGATCGTGGTCGACTACATCCAGCTGTTGCAGGGCTCGGGCAAACGCGGCAACGACAACCGGGTCCAGGAGGTGACGGAAATCACCACCAGCCTGAAGGCGCTGGCGAAGGAACTGAACGTGCCGGTGATCGCGCTGTCGCAGCTGTCGCGCCAGGTCGAAAGCCGCGACGACAAGCGCCCGCAGCTGTCCGACTTGCGTGAATCCGGATCGATCGAACAGGACGCCGACGTGGTGATGTTCGTGTATCGCGAGGAATATTACCTCGCCAACAAGGAGCCGCGCGTCGGCACGCCGGAATACGAGAAGTGGCAGCTGGACATGTCGCTGGTGCACGGCAAGGCCGAAGTCATCATCGGCAAGCAGCGCCACGGTCCCACCGGCACGGTCGAACTGGCGTTCGAGGGCCAGTTCACCCGGTTCAGCGATCTGGCGCAGGAAAGCCACATGCCGGCGGCGCAATACTGAGACGGCCTGCCCGGTTGAACCGCGGCGGGCCCGCGCGTAAAGTGCGGCATGAACATTATCACCGACCCGAAACTGGCCCCGCCAGGCACCATCCTCTCGGCTGAGGCGAACCAGGCGGCCGCGCTGGCGACAGCCACCGCTACCCTCACCATCGATCTCGACGCCATCATCGCCAACTGGCGCAAGCTCGAGAAGTCGGCGGTGCCCGCCGAATGCGCCGGCGTGGTCAAGGCCAACGCCTATGGCTGTGGCGCCGAACAGGTCGCGCGCGCGCTCGCCGGCGCCGGCTGCAAGACATTTTTCGTGGCAACCCTCGACGAAGCCGCCGTGGTCCGCGCGGCGGTGCCGGCGAGCGCCGCAATCTATGTGCTCGACGGCTTTTTCCAGAACAGCGGCGAAGCCTATGCCAGGATCGACGCCAGGCCCGTGATCGGCGACCTCAACGAACTCGCCGAATGGGACGTGTTTTGCCGCCGCACCGGCTGGGCCGGCGGCGCCGCCATTCACATCGATACCGGCATGAACCGGCTCGGCCTGACCATCCTGGAAGCGCAGGGCATCATTCCCCGCATCAACGCCGGCGATCACGGCATTACCCTTGTCATGAGCCACCTCGCCTGCGCCGAGACCCTCAATCACCCGCTCAACGCCAGGCAGCTCGCAACCTTCCGCGAGATCGCCAGCCTGTTTTCCGGCGTGCCGGCGTCGCTGGCGAATTCGTCCGGGCTGTTCCTCGGCGCCCCGTTCCAATTCGACCTGGTGCGGCCGGGTTGCGCCCTTTACGGCGTCAATCCGACGCCGGAGGCCGACAATCCGATGCGGCCGGTGGTCGAGGTCAAAGCCCGTATCGTGCAGATCCGCAATATCGAGAAGGGCGAGACCGTCGGTTATGGCGGCACCTGGAGCGCGCGGCGGCCGACCCGGCTCGCCGTCGTTTCCGCCGGCTATGCCGACGGCTATTTTCGTGCCGGCAGCAGCAATGACGGCACCCGCGGTGCCGAGGTCATGGTCGCCGGCAAACGCTGCCCGGTCGCAGGCCGCATCTCGATGGACCTGATGGCCATCGACGTTACCGACCTCGACAAGAGCGCGGTACGGCGCGGTCACATGGTGACGCTGATCGGCGAAGGCATCACCGTCGACGAGCTCGCGCACCATTTCGGCACCATCGGCTACGAGGTGCTGACCAGCCTCGGCTCGCGCTATGCGCGGATCTACAAGGGCGGCGCCGCGGAACCAACGGCCACGGCGCCTGAACCGGCTCCCGTGATCCCGGCCTGACAATCGCCGGTGATGAAAGTCGCCACCTTCAACATCAACAACATCAATCGCCGCCTGCCGAACCTGCTGCGCTGGCTGCGTGCGGCAAAACCCGACGCCGTTGCATTGCAGGAACTGAAGTGCACCGACGCCGACTTTCCGATCGATGCGATCGGCAAGGCCGGCTACGGCGCGGTATGGCGCGGCCAGAAGACCTGGAACGGCGTCGCCATCCTGGCACGCAACGCCGATCCGGTGCTGATCCGCGCCGCCCTGCCCGGCGATCGCGACGACCACGAAGCGCGCTACATCGAGGCCGCGATCAAGGGCATCGTCGTCACCAGCATCTATTTGCCGAACGGCAATCCGCAGCCGGGGCCGAAATTCGACTATAAGCTCCACTGGTTCAGGCGGCTCAGGCTGCACGCCGCGAAATTCATCAAGCAAGACATCCCGGTGGTGCTGGCGGGCGACTACAACGTCGCGCCCACGCCGCTCGATATCTATCCGACCAGATCGTGGGACAAGGACGCGCTGATCCAGCCGAAGAGCCGCGCCGCGTTCAAGCAACTGGTGGCACAGGGCTGGTGCGACGCGATCCGCGAGCTGCATCCGGAAAAGCCGATGTTCACGTTCTGGGACTACAAGCGCAACCGCTGGCCGCGCGATGCGGGCTTGCGCCTCGACCACCTGCTGCTCAGTCCCGCGATCGCGCCGCGTCTGATCAAGGCCGGCGTCGACCGCAAGCTGCGCGGCGAGGAAGGCGCCAGCGACCACGCGCCGGCGTCGATCGTGCTGCGCTAGGCAGCAACACTACGAAGTCGTCCTGCTGATGGTGAGTGAACAAAGGGGATCACTGACCGAAATTTGGGCATCCGCTAACAAATTGGGCGGCCGGCACTGCCAAGCGGTGCCGCCACAGGAGAAACACAAACAACGCGGCATGGCACGGCGCTTGCTCCCATGGTTCCCGACAGGGACCGAACGGAGGCATTCATGCGGCGTCGAGAATTCACCAGGCTGGCTTTGGCGGGGGCCGCCGGTACCATCGCAGCGCCCGCCATCGCCAAAGCGGCCGAGACCTTCAACTGGCGGATGACCAGCTTCTACGGACCCAACGCCTTCTTCTATTCGACCGGCCCCGGCAGCGCCAAGGATCTCGCCAAACGCATCGAGGAGATGTCGAACGGGCGCATCAAGATTCAGTTCTACGGCGCCGGCGAATTGATCCCGGCCAACGCCGGTTTCGACGCCTGTTCGTCGGGCACCGTCGAAATGAATTATGCCAACTCCTATTTCTGGACCGGCAAGAGCTTCGCCGCCCAGTATTTTACCGCCGTTCCGTTCGGCCTCAACTATGTCGGCTTCAACGGCTGGCTTTACGACGGCGGCGGAATCGAACTGTGGCGCGAGGTCTACGACAAATTCAACCTGGTGCCGTTCGCCTGCGGCAATACCGGCGTGCAGATGACCGGATGGTTTCGCAAACCGATCGAGAAACCGGAAGACCTCAAGGGCCTGAAGATGCGCATCCCGGGTCTCGCCGGGCGCGTCTACAAGGAGCTCGGCGTCAACGCCATGCTGCTGGCCCCCGGGGACATCTTCCCCTCGCTCGAACGCGGCGTGATCGATGCCGCCGAGTTCGTGGGCCCCTATCTCGACCGGCAGCTCGGCCTGCACAAGGTCGCCAAATATTACTACACCACCGGCTGGCACGAGATGGCGACCACCAGCGAACTCGTCATCAACAAGGCGGCCTGGGCGAAACTGCCGCCCGACCTCCAGGCCATCGTTGAGAACGCCTGCATGGCATGCAACACGCGCGGCGAAGCCTGGCTGCAAAAGGTCAACGCCGAAGCCATGGACGATCTCATCAAGAACCACGGCGTCAACGCGCAGCCGCTGCCCGATTCCGTGATCGAGGCCCTTCGCGCGGCCAACGCCAGGATTCTGGAGGAAGCGGTCGCGAAGGATCCGGTGACGAAGAAGGTCCACGACTCCTACATGGCCTACCTGGCCACCTACAAGCAGTGGGCGAAGTACAGCGAAAAGCCCTATTACGACACGATCCTCGGGATCTGAGCGGAGTGCTGGCGGCAAGAATTTCCGGCGGGATCGACCGGCTCGTCGATTGGACCGGCCGCGGCGTTTCCTGGCTTGCGCTCGGGGCCGCCGTGGTGATGGGCACCAACGTGTTCCTGCGCTACGGTTTTTCGATCGGTGAAATCTGGGCTCAGGAACTCGAGTGGCATCTGCTGGTGCCGCTCACCCTGATCGGCATGTCCTATGCGCTCCGGCACGGCGAACATGTCCGGGTCGACGTGCTGTTCGCGCAATTTTCCGACCGCAACAAGCATCTGGTCGACATCATCTCGGCCGTGCTGGCGATGCTGTTCTCCCTGTTCGTGATGTGGCTGTCGATCGGTTTCGTCGCGCAGTCCTGGTCGATCGGTGAAGGCTCGTCCAATCCCGGCGGCATCGGCGCCCTCTATCTGATGAAGGCGATCGTCCCGCTCGGCTTCGCCCTGCTGTTCCTGCAGGCGCTGTCACAGGCAATCCGCTCGGGCATCGCGCTCGGAGTCGCCCGATGAGCCTCGAGATCATCGCCACCCTGATGCTGGTGGCGTTCTTCGTCCTGCTGCTGCTCGGCATTCCGGTCGGCCTGACGCTGGCGACCACCGGCGTCGTATTCGGCGTTCTCGGTTTCGGTCTGCCGCTGTTCAACCTGCTGCCGCATCGCATCTTCGGCGTGGTGACGAATTCCACCCTGCTGGCGATACCGCTGTTCGTGTTCATGGGCGTGATGCTGGAAAAATCCAGGCTCGCCGAGGATTTGATGGACGTGGTCGGACTCGCCGCCGGCCAACTGCGCGGCGGTCTCGGCATCGGGATCGTCCTGGTCGGCGTCCTGATGGGCGCCACCACCGGCATCGTCGGCGCGACGGTGGTGACGCTCGGCCTGCTGACCCTGCCCGGCATGTTGCGGCGCGGCTACGACCCGGCGGTCGCCTGCGGCGTCATCTGCGCGTCGGGAACGCTTGGGCAGATCATCCCGCCGAGCCTGATTCTGATCCTGCTTGCCGATATCACCAACCAGTCCGTGGGCACGCTGTTTGCCGCGGCAATGCTGCCGGGACTGATGCTGTCGGCAATGTATGTGCTGTACCTGCTCGGCCTCGGCATCTGGCGGCCGCATCTGGTGCCCGCGGTGCCGCAGGAGGAACGCGCGGCCGTCAGCACGGCCCAACTGGCCGGCAAGATCATCCGCGTGGCGGCGCCGCCGATCGGGCTGGTGGTTGCGGTGCTCGGCTCGATCGTCGCCGGGATTGCGGCGCCGTCCGAAGCCGCGGCCATGGGCGCGCTCGGCTCGATCGCGGTGGCGGCGATCGGACGCCGGCTCACCGTCCAGGTCCTGCGCGAGACCTGCCAGGCGACCACGCGGATTTCCGCCATGGTGCTGTTCATCCTGATCTGCGCGCAGGCTTTCTCGCTGGCGTTCCGCGGCCTGCAGGGCGAAGCACTGGTTCAGGATGCCTTCAAATTGCTGCCGGGCGGCATCAATGCCAGCATCTGGTTCCTGATGCTGCTGATCTTCGTGCTTGGATTTTTCATCGAGTGGATTGAGATTTCCTACATCGCCGTGCCGCTGTTCCTGCCGATCTTCATCGAGGCCAACGTCGATCTGGTGTGGCTGGCGACACTGATCTGCGTGAATCTGCAAACCTCGTTTCTGACGCCGCCGTTCGGCTGGTCGCTGTTCTTTCTCCGCGGCGTAGCGCCGCCCGAAATATCCACCGGCGATATCTACCGCGGCATCATCCCCTTTGTTGCGATGCAGATTCTGGCGCTGGTCCTGATATTTTCCTTCCCCGGCATTGCAACATGGTTGCCGAAGGCGATCGGCTGGTGAACGCGGCCCTGCCCTCTCACGGGTGAGACGGGCTTGGCCTTTGGATGATTTCCCTGCGGGTAGTCACACGGGGCCTTTTCGTTCTAATGAAGCCCGGAGGCGCCATCAGTACCGTGCGCCAACGCATTTCAAAGGAGGAGGCCATGGCGCTCTATGAGCTGCGCACCTATACGCTCTACGTCGGAAAAATGACGGAAGCCGTGAAGCTGTACCAGGAGATCGGATTCCCCGCGATGCAGAAGGGCGAGTTCGACAGGAAGCTGGTCGGCTACTTTCAAAGCGACGTCGGCACCATCAACCAGATCATCCATCTTTGGAAATTCGAGGACGACGCCGATCGCCGCAACTTCTGGCAATCGCTGTTCGCCAATGCTGACTTCATGAATTTCGCCGGCAAATTTCGACCGCTGGTGATGACGCAGGAAGTAAAGCTCCTGCTCGCGGCACCGTGGGGACCGCATCCCTAGGTCCGTAGCCTGGATGGAGCCAGCGGTCGCGCGAATGCGCGGCCGATAGCGCAATCCGGGATCGCGACGAGACCCTCGCGGGAGACACCTCCCTTGAACTTGCTCTTCGTCCTCGGGGTCGGACTCGCCGCCGGGACCATCTCCGGCATCGTCGGCACGGGGTCGTCGGTCATGCTGATGCCGGTGCTGGTCTATCAATATGGGCCACAGCAGGCGGTGCCGATCATGGCGGTCGCCGCCGTGATGGCCAACTTCTCCCGCATCCTGGCCTGGTGGCGCGAGGTCGACTGGCGCGCCTGTGCCGCCTATTCCGTCACCGGCATTCCGGCGGCCGCGCTGGGCGCGCGCACATTGCTGGTGCTGCCGCCGCACGCGGTGGATATTTCAATCGGGCTGTTCCTCATTGCGATGGTGCCGGTGCGGCATTGGCTCGCCCGCTACCAGCTAAGAGCGTCGCTCTGGCACCTTGCCGTCGGCGGCGCTGCGATCGGCTACATCACCGGCATCGTGGTCTCGACCGGCCCCTTGAGCGTGCCGCTGTTCCTGTTCCATGGGCTGACCAAAGGCGCGTTCCTCGCCACCGAAGCCGCGAGTTCGCTCGGATTGTATGTCAGCAAGTCCCTGACCTTCCGGCAGTTCGGCGCGCTGACCGGCAACGTCGCGCTGAAGGGCCTGGTCGCCGGTTCGTCGCTGATGGCGGGCGCCTTCATCGCCAGGCGTTTTGTATTGCGGCTCGAGCCGGATGTGTTCAGGCTTGTGATGGACGGGATCATGCTGGCGGCCGGGGCTGCGATGCTGTTCAACGCGCACACCGGCGCATGATCCCGGTACGATATCAGGAGTGAATGGTTTGAGCGTATTGGCGGACACCAGCGACATTCCCGATTCCCGCGGCGGGCCGGTTGAGCGAACCGAGGCCCGGCAGGCGACGTTGAAATTCGCCGAGGCCGCCCTTGCCGACAGCAAGCGCGAAGGCCTGCTGCTGGCCGTCCGCGCCCGCTGGGTGGCACTGGCGGTGACCGCCGTCACCCTGCCGATCATCAATCCGACGTGGGATGTCCTCTATTACGTCGCGATGCTGAGCCTGTTTGCCGCATTCGGCTGGGCCCAGCTCAAGGTCGGCAAGAACACCGGCCGGTCCCGGCCGGAGCTGTTTCTGATGTTCTGCGATCTGGCGCTGCTGACCTTCCTCAGCGTCGTGCCCAATCCCTGGAGCACCGTGAACTGGCCGCTCGCGATGCAGTTCCGGTTCGACACCTTCATCTATTTCTTTATCTTTCTGGCCACCGCGACGCTGGCCTATTCGTGGCGCACCGTGGTGGCGATGGGCGCCTGGACGTCGGGGTTGTGGGTGATCGCCGTCGCCTGGGTCTACCTGCAGCCCGAAACCCACGCCGCGCTGTCCGAACGCGTGCGCGCGGCCACAGGCACCGACATAAGGCTGTTCGAGATCATCGATCCCGCCGCGATCGGTGTCGGTGGACGGTTTCAGGAAATCATCGTCTTCATGATCGTCGCCATGATCCTGGCGCTGGCGGCGCGCCGTTCCAATGCGCTCCTGATCAGCCATGCCGGGATCGAGCGCGAGCGCACCAATCTGGCGCGCTACTTCTCGCCCAATGTCGTCGAGGAGCTTTCGAAGAACGACGATCCGCTGAAGCAGGTTCGAACCCAGGATGTCGCGGTGCTGTTCGCCGATATCGTCGGCTTTACCGCCTATTCCGACGGCCGCAGCCCGACCGAGGTGATCGGCACGCTGCGACGCTTCCACGAGCGGATGGAGCGCGAGGTCTTTCGACACGACGGAACGCTGGACAAATATCTCGGCGACGGACTGATGGCGACGTTCGGCACCCCCTTCACCGGCGATTGCGATGCCGGCAATGCGCTGCGTTGCGCGCAGGCCATGATCGGCTCGATGGACGAATTGAACCTCGAGCGAAAACATCGCGGCGAGCCGCCGATCCAGCTCAGCCTCGGATTGCACTACGGCCCGGTCGTGCTGGGCGACATCGGATTGAACCGGCTCGAATTCGCCGTGATCGGCACCACGGTGAACGCAGCCAGCCGGCTGGAATCGCTGACCCGCGAATTCGGCTGCGCGATGGTGGCGAGCCACGATCTAGTGCAGCAGGCGCGCGCGGAGGGCAAATGCGAGAACACCGACTTCATGCACCTGGTCGAGAAGCCGGCCTGCGCGGTCCGCGGCATCGAGCAACCCGTCGCCATCTGGACGCGCGCAAGCAACGCGGCACCGTCGTCTTGACGGCGAAATTGCGGCGCTGAACGGCGGGTGCGACAGCGTGGCATGCTGGCTTGTCTGCCGACAATCCCTATATATTTCCGAAGTACCCGGCTGATGACGGGAAGGATCGTCGGGACAGATCCACGATCCCGATCAACAAGGCTGAATCGTGCTCTATCTGGAACTCGGGATCGTCACGGTCCTGATCGTCGTCAATGGCCTGCTCGCGATGTCAGAGCTGGCCATCGTTTCCGCGCGGCCGGCCCGGTTGGCGGCACTGGTCGCGAAGGGCGTTACCGGTTCGCGCCGGGCGCTCGAACTGGCCTCCGATCCCGGCAAGTTTCTCTCCACCGTGCAGATCGGCATCACGCTGATCGGCGTGCTGTCGGGCGCCTTCTCGGGCGCGACCCTTGGCCTGCGTCTCACCGCGTGGCTGACCGGAATCGGGGTGTCGCAAGGCCTCGCGGACACCATCGGCGTCGGCGTCGTCGTCGCCGGTATCACCTACACGTCGCTGATCGTCGGTGAACTGGTGCCGAAGCAGATCGCGCTGCGCGATCCCGAGGCGGTCGCTGTCAAGGTGGCGCCGGCGATGACGCTGCTGGCCACGGTCTCGCTGCCGCTGGTCTGGTTGCTGGATCGCTCCGGAAAGGCGCTGCTGTGGCTGCTCGGCCAGCGGGGCGAAGCGGAAGAAAAAGTCAGCGAGGAGGAAATCCGCACCCTGGTCGTCGAAGCCGAGAATGCCGGCGTGCTGGAGCCGGGCGAAAAGGAGATGATCGCCGGCGTGATGCGGCTGGGCGACCTTCCGGTCGGCGCCGTGATGACGCCTCGGCACGAAGCGAGCATGATCGACGTCGGCGATCCCGTGGCGGAGGTGGCGGCAACGATCGCCGCCAGCAATCACTCCCACTTCCCGGTATTCGACGGCGACCGCGACCACGTCCTCGGCATCGTCAACGCCAAGGATATGCTCGACGCATGCCTGTCGGGAAAGACCCCCGACGTCAGGCAACTGGTCCGCCAGGCGCCGATCATCCCGGAGAGCCTCGATGCGCGGGATGTCATCGCGATCCTGCGCGACTCGCCCGTGCATATGGGCCTCATTCATGACGAATACGGGACCTTCCAGGGCCTCGTGACTCGTGCTGACATTCTGGAGGCGATCGTCGGCTCGTTCCACACCGAGGAGGGTCCCGCCGAGCTTCCCTTCGTGAAGCGCGACGATGGCTCTTATCTGATATCGGGCTGGATGCCGGCCGTTGCTTTCGCTGACTTGCTCGGCATCATCCTGCCGCCTTCAAAACCCTATCAAACCTTCGCCGGCTTCCTGCTGCAGGAATTCGGCGCCATTCCGGCCGTCGGCGACAAGACCGAGGCCGGTGGCTGGCGCTTCGAGATCGTCGATCTCGACGGCAGGCGCATCGACAAGGTGCTGGCGACCCGGGTCGACCGGGCATAGGCGGCCGCCTTTTCGGATTGACACACACCGCAACAGAAATTGTTCGCCTGCTCGATGTTGCGCGAGTCCATTTCGATGGCGGATCGCATAGGAAGCGTGCGGGCTTCTTGATCCCCGGGAATTGAAAGAATGGGCGCGCTGATCTTCGACTTCGACGGCGTCATCGCCGACAGCGAAGCGATCGCCAATACCGTGCTGGCGGAAATCGTCACCGCCCTCGGCCACGCCACCACGCTCGACCAGTCGCTCGACCGCTATGCCGGCCGACGGTGGGATGACGCGATGGCCGAGATCGAAGCGGCGATCGGCACGCCGCTGCCATCGAATTTTTCCGGCGACCTCAAGCGCGCGACGCTGGACCGCTTCCGGACCGACCTGAAGGAAGTCAGCGGCGCCGCCGACTTCATCCGGCGCTTTGCCCACATCCCCCGCGCCATCGCCTCCTCCAGCTCGATCGATCGCCTGCAGCTCTGCCTTTCGGTATTGGGCATGGAAGCCGAATTCGGCGAGCACGTCTTCAGCGCCGACATGGTCGCGCGCGGAAAACCACATCCCGACATCTTCCTGTTCGCCGCCGCCAGGCTCGGCGTCAGCCCGGAGCGATGCCTTGTGATCGAGGACTCCGCCGGCGGCATCAAGGCCGCCGTCGCGGCGGGAATGACGGCCATCGGCCTCTGTGCCGCCAGCCATATTCGCGACGGCCACGATGCGAAGCTGCGGGATGCCGGGGCCGTGCATCTGGCGCGGTCGTGGACGGAGGTCGAGCGGATCGCGGCGGGATTTTTCGAGAACGAGTCGACTATTGCGTAGTTTTGGTGGTCGCCGAGAAAACCTCCGATCGAAAATCAGTTTTCAGTCGCGAACGGATTATTAATACGCTATAGAACAAAGTAAGAACACCCGAATCCGGCGCACTTCACCCCATGGCCAAATCCACCCTCTCCTTTGTCTGCCAGAATTGCGGCGCGGCGTTCAACCGCTGGCAGGGCAAGTGCGAGTCCTGCGGCGAGTGGAACACGCTGGCGGAGGAGGATACGACGGGCGCCACGTCGATGCCGGTCTCGATCCGGAGCAAACGCCGGGGGCGGCTGTTCCAGCTGGAGACCCTGACCGGCAAGAGCCAGGAGGCCCCCCGCCTGTCCTCTGGCATGGCCGAGCTCGACCGGGTCACAGGCGGCGGTTTTGTGCGCGGCTCGGTGCTGCTGGTCGGCGGCGATCCCGGCATCGGCAAGTCGACGCTTTTGACACAGGCCACCTCCCTGATGGCGCGGGCCGGCCACCGCGTGGTGTATATTTCAGGCGAGGAAGCGGTGGCGCAGGTGCGGCTGCGGGCCGAGCGGCTGGGGCTGGCGGACGCGCCCGTGCAGCTGGCCGCCGAAACCTCGGTCGAGGACATCGTCTCCACGCTGTCCGAGGGCACGGTGCCGCGCCTCATCGTGATCGATTCGATCCAGACCATGTGGACCGACACGGTGGAATCGGCGCCCGGCACGGTGACGCAGGTTCGTGCCTCGGCGCAGGCCCTCATTCGATTCGCCAAGAAATCCGGCGCCACCATCATCCTGGTCGGCCACGTGACGAAGGACGGCCAGATCGCCGGCCCCCGCGTGGTCGAGCACATGGTCGATGCGGTGCTGTCGTTCGAGGGCGAAGGCTCGCAGCAATTCCGGATTCTTCGCGCAGCCAAGAACCGGTTCGGGCCGACCGACGAGATCGGCGTGTTCGAGATGACGGGCATCGGCCTGCGCGAAGTCTCCAATCCGTCCGAGCTGTTCCTGTCCGAGCGCGATCTCGGCAGTCCGGGCACGGCGGTGTTCGCCGGGATCGAAGGCA
>JAUXWH010000083.1 GCA_030681365.1 Bradyrhizobium sp. | reverse complement strand
CTCGGTGATGCCGAAGCCGCCGGCGGCGTTCTCGCCATTGACCACCACGAGATCGAGCGCCCAGTCGCGGATCATGCCCGGCAAGTGTTCTGCGACAGCGGTGCGGCCGGACCGGCCGACCACGTCCCCGACGAAAAGAATGCGCAATCCATCAACTCCGGAAATCGAATATCCCGGTTTCCGTTAGCACATAATCCAGCGGCACGTCGTGCGACAACGCGGGTACCGCCTCGATTTCCTGCGCGGCGAAGGCAAGCCCGATGGCCGTGATGGCTTTCACCTTGCGCAAATGCGCCAGCGTGTAGTCGTAATATCCACCGCCATAGCCGATGCGGTGCCCGAGCCGGTCGAACGCCGCCAGCGGGACCAGCATGACGTCGGGAACGAGTTCGGCGGCGGCCGGCGACGGCTCGAGGATGCCGAGCGGCCCTAACATCAGCCGGTCGTCGGGCGACCAGGCGCGAAAGGCCAGCGACTTGCCGCGCGCCATCACCGCCGGCAGCGCCAGCCGCGCGCCTTGCACCGCCAGCATCCGCATCAGGGGAGCGGGATCGATCTCGCCGCGGATCGGCGAGTAACCCGAAACGACCATGCCTGGCGCGATCTCGATCGGCAGGCCGCGTTTGGCAACGGCCTTCGCCGCGGCGGCGCGCTTCCTGTCGCTCAATGCATCGCGCTTCGCGAGAGCCGCGGTGCGCAGATCAGCCTTCGATCGCTCGTTCGGCAAAGCTGACATCCAGCGTTATGTCATCCATCTCGCTGTCATTACCTGCGAAAGCGGGTGATCCAGTATTCCAGAGGCATCGCGACAGAACCGAGAAGCTGCGGCGTACTGGATGCCCGCCCCCGTGAGCAATTGCGCACTAGGCGGGCATGACGACCTTGGTGGATGGATCGTGGCGTTAAACGTTGGGGCGACAAAACAAAGAAACAAAAGTGCGAAGCCGTAGTGGCCGTTGAAGCACTCGATCCCGGAGTTCCCTACGAAAGTAGGTGGGCACCATATGACCGGATCCACGGACCCGGCCAGGGACAGTTCCCGGAAGGATCGATAAGGCCCCGGGGATATATGGCTTCTGACGCGCGACACA
>JAUXWH010000062.1 GCA_030681365.1 Bradyrhizobium sp. | reverse complement strand
GCCGGACAGGGCACGCCCGACCAGGCGCCGGCGCGGATGATGGCCTATCGTCACCCCGAGGCGTTTTCCAGGATCATCGACGTGCTGGTGGAGAACTCGATTCAGTACCTGCTCGGACAGCTCAAGGCGGGTGCCGACGTGCTGCAGATTTTCGATACCTGGGCCGGCGTGCTGCCGCCGCGCGAATTCCAGCGCTGGTCAATCGAGCCGACGCGGCGGATCGTCGAAGGCGTCCGAAGCCAGGTGCCGGATGCGAAGATCATCGGCTTTCCCCGCGGCGCCGGCGCGCAGCTGCCGGGATACGTGGAAGCCACCGGTGTCGATGCCGTCAGCATCGACTGGGCGGCCGAGCCGTCGCTGATCCGCGAACGCGTGCAGAACCGCGTCGCGGTGCAGGGCAATCTCGATCCGCTGGTGCTGATTGCCGGCGGCGAGGCGCTGGACCGCGCGGTCGACGACGTGCTGACGAATTTTGCCGGGGGGAGGCTGATCTTCAACCTCGGCCACGGCATTCAGCCGGAAACCCCGATCACGCATGTCGAACAGATGGTGCAGCGGGTACGGGCGTATCGGGAGTCCTCATCCTGAGGAGCCGCGCGCACTTCGCGCGGCGTCTCGAAGGATGGCAGCAGACCATGTGCCAGATGGTTCGAGACGCGCGCCGGGACAGCGCTAAGGCGCTGCCGGACGCGCTCCTCACCATGAGGAAGCGGCGACCGATCACTCACATCGGCCGGCTACGCTCAATAATCTCGGCCGCGCCCTTGTGCAGCAGTTCGAGCCCCACCGCGCGGCCTAGTTCGCGCGGGCGATCGGCCGGGCCCGAGCGGGTGACTTCGATGAAGTGCCCGCCGGCTTCGTCCAGCACCGAGGCGGTCAGCGTCATCTCGACACCGTCAATGGTCGAGTGGCCCGCGATCGGCGAATTGCAGTGGCCGTTGAGCACCCACAGCACCTCGCGCTCGGCGTCGCAGGAAAGGTGCGCCCAGGGATCGTCGATCAGCGACAGATAGCGCCGGGTCTGCCAGTCGGCGGCGGCGCATTCCACCGCGACGATGCCCTGCCCCGCCGCCGGCAGCATTTCGCGCGGCGAGAACTCATGCGCGATCCGGTTGGCCAACCCGACGCGCTCCAGCCCGGATCGTGCCATGATCAGGGCGTCGGCCGGGCCGACCTCGCCCCCGCCGGGCAGCCGCTGCATCTCGCGGTTGTCGAGTTTGCGCACACGCGTGTCGGCGGCGCCGCGAAAGTGAATCACCTCGATTTCCGGAAACAGCCGCCGCGCATAGGCGGCACGGCGCACCGCATTGGTGCCGATCCGAAACCCCTTGCCGGCGGAACGGCTGATCTGCTCGAACGACACGTCGGGGCGCAGCACCAGCGCATCGGTCGGCGGGTCGCGCGCGAGGGTCGCGCCGATCACGAGGCCCGGCGTGTCCTCATTGCCCGGCATGTCCTTGAGCGAATGCATCGCGGCGTGCAGTTTGCCTGCCCGGACGGCGGCGCGGATTTCGGCGACGAAGGCGCCGCCCTTGCCGCCATGCATCAGCAGTTTGCTGGTCTGGTCGGTATCGCCGACGGTTTCGAACTTGACGATTTCGACCTCGAGTTCGGGCGCGGCGGCTCGCAGCCGCCGGCCAATTTCCTCGGTCTGGGCCAGCGCCATAGTGCTCTTGCGCGTGCCGATACGCATTGAAACTGCCACCAGAGGCTCCATTCGATACCCGCGCGCAAAACTGCGGCGACGGCCCCCCTTCTATCCGCAAATCGTAGGGTGGGCAAAGCCAACGGTCGCGCAAACGCGCGCCCGATGGCGTGCCCGCCATTGGATATCGCGACAGGGAACATGATGGGCACGGCGCGAAGAGTGCGCCTTTGCCCACCTACGCCACTACTTCCCGACCAGCGCCAGGATCTTCACCGCCGCGCGAAGATGCGGCTTGTCGATCATCTTGCCGTCGATCCTGACCACGCCGGAATTGGGATTGTCGTCGAACGCCTTGACGATCTTCTGCGACCAGGCGATTTCCTCTTCCGTCGGCATGAAGGCGGCATTGACGACGTCGACATGCTTGGGGTGGATCACGGCCTTTGACAAAAACCCGTCCTGACGGGCGGCGATCGCCTCTTCCTTCAGGCCTGCGAGATCGTCGATGTCGGTGGCGATGGTGTCGATCGCCACCACGCCGATGGCGGCGGCGCTGATCAGGCAGAGGTCGCGCGCCAAAAGGAACGGGCCGTGAAAGCGTCCATTGCTGCGGTTGCGCGAGGCGCCGAGCGACGCCGCGAGATCCTCCGCCCCCCACATCATGCCCCACAGCCGCGGGCTGGCACCCTCGAAGTCCAGCAGTTTCGTCACCGCCCGCGCCGTCTCGGTCGCGACCACCACGATCCGTGTGGCGCCCTGCTCCGTCCCAGACGCCGCCTCGAACGCGTCGAGATACAGCGCCAGATGATTGACGTCGGCAGCGCCGGCGCATTTCGGCAGCACGATGCCGTCAGGCCGGCCCGGCATCACGGCGGCGAGATCGCCGAGCGTCATCCCGGTATCGAGCGCGTTGACGCGGATGTAGATCTTCTGGGTGGGATTGCGCGCATCCAGCATGTCGCGGGTGATGCCGCGGGCGACCACCTTCTGGTCCGGCGCGATCGAATCCTCGAGATCGAGGATCAGCGCGTCGGCCGCGGTCTTCCTGGCGCTTTCATACTTGCGGAGACTGTCGCCGGGAACGAACAGGAATGAGCGCATCGATTCAGGCCTTGGGTTGCGGTTTACAGTGCATCAGCCCGGTGCGGCGGCAGCTCGCCACCACCTCGCCGCGCTGGTTGGTCGCGGTATGCTCGAATTCGACGATGCCCTGGGTCGGCCGCGACTGGCTGAGGCGCTTGGAGATGATTTTGGTATGCGCCTTCAGCGTGTCGCCGTGAAATACCGGCTTCGGGAATTTGACGTCGGTCATGCCGAGATTGCCGATGGTTGTGCCCAGCGTGGTGTCGTAGACGCTCATGCCGATCATGATGCCGAGCGTGTAGAGGCTGTTGAACAGCCGCTGGCCGAATTCGGTATTCTCCGAAAAATGGGCGTCGAGATGCAGCGGCTGCGGATTCATCGTCATCAGGCTGAACATGGTATTGTCCATCTCGGTGACGGTGCGGCTGAATTCATGATGATATTCGCGGCCGACCTCGAACTCCTCGAAATACAATCCCGCCATGTGTCTCCCTTTTCAGATCTTGATTATCCCAATAACGGCCGTCAGCGCCCGGCGTACGTCGGCGCCCGCTTCTCCACGAAAGCGTTCAGCCCTTCCTGACAATCTTCCGTGCTGGCGACAAGCGCAAAACTCTCGGCCGCGTTCTCGATGGCGCGGCGGTAATCCGCATCGACCGCGCGCATGAAGGCGTCGCGGCCGATCTTCATCACAACAGGCGATTTTGCGGCGAAGCGCAGCGCAATGGCTCGCGCGCGCTCGAGCGCGGTCCCCTTCGGAACGACCTCGCTGACCAGCCCCATGCGGAATGCGGTCGCGGCGTCGAAGGGATCGCCGAGAAACAGGGGACCAAAAGCCTGATGCTTGCCGACCAGCCGGGGCAGTTGCACGAAATGCAGCGCCGGGATCAGGCCGACGTCGATCTCGGGATAGCCGAAGGTGGCGCCGTCGCCGGCAATGATCATGTCGCAGGAGATCGCGATGGTCATGCCACCCGCCCGCGCCGCGCCGTCGACGGCGGCGATGGTCGGCTTTCCCATGCGGTACTGGATGTCGTTGAGCGCGAAATAGAGCCGCTCGAGAAAGCCCTTGGTCTCGGTCGCGCGCTTGCCCCTGATGATGTCGAGGTCGAGCCCGGCACAGAACACCTTGTGGGCGCTGGCGACGACCACCGCGCGCACATTCTCGTCATCCCGCGCCTTCGCCAGCGCCGCCAGCAGCTCGTCGATCAACGCCAGGCTCAGCGCATTGACCGGGGCGCGGTCGAGCGTGACCTCCGCAATGGCATCCGATACGGCATAGCGGACGAGTTCCTGGGTCATGGCGCATGGCCTCCTTTGGGTCCAGCCTAGCGGGCGGAGGTGCGGACGATGCCGGCGCTGATCAGGCTGTCGATGGAACCGGCATCGAAACCGGCGTCGAGCAGAACCTCGCGACTGTCGGCGCCGATGTCGGGCGCGGGCCGCAGGTCATCTTCCGATGGCCCCGCGATGCCGGGCGTGCGCGCGGCATATATTTTTCCGATGCCTGATGTGTCCTGGCAGACCGCGGCCCTTGTCGCCTCGACATGGACGTTGTGCAGCCAGTCGCCGGGGGTGAGGATGCGTTCGGCGATGACATCCGCCGCGTGAAGCCGGCGGAGCCAGGTTTCGCTGGTTTCGGTCAGGAACACCTCGCGCAATTGCGCCATCAGCGCGTCGGCAAAGTCGGCGCGTTTGGCAAAATCCTGAAAGCGCGGATCGCTGGCGAGATCCTCGCGTTCGATCGCGGTGCAGAGGCGCTTATACTGCGCCTCGTTCACCAGCGTGACCATGATCCAGCCATCGCCGGTCTGATAGGAGCCGGCCGGCACGTTGAGCGCGCGCGGGGTGCCGCCCTCCAGCATATATTCGGCGGCCTTGTGGCCGAGCAGGGCTGCGGTCGATTGCGCGAGATTGACATCGATCCAGCGGCCGGTGCCGACGGTGGCGCGGGCGAACAAGGCGGTGGCGATGGCCTGGAACGCGTACACCCCGGTCGCGACATCGGAAATGGTGTGGCCGACCCGGTGCGGAATCTTGTCGTTGCCGGGATTGACCGAGACCAGCCCGGAAAAGGCCTGCGCTACCGAATCCGAGCCCGGTCGTTTCGAATAGGGACCATCCTGCCCGAAGCCGGAGACCGAGAGATAGATCAGGCCCGGATTGTCCCGCGACAGCTCCTCATAGCCGATGCCGAGGCGCGCCGCGACCCCGGGACGAAATCCCTCGATCAGCACGTCACTCTCGGCGGCGAGGCGCCTGGCGATCGCGATCCCCTCGGCATGTTTCAGATCGAGGCACAGGCTGCGCTTGCCCCTGTTATAGACAGCCGACAGCGCGGTGTGGCTGCCATAGGTGGTTCCGAGGTAGCGCGACCAGTCGCCCTCGGGCGGCTCGACCTTGACCACTTCGGCGCCATAGACCCCCAGCAACATGGCGCAATAGGGCGACGCGATGCCCTGCCCGAAGTCGAGTACCCGCAAGCCGCGATACGGCGCTTCATGTGTCGGCGACATCTTCCGTTTGACGGTCATTTTCTTGTTTTCCCGGCGGAGGGGCGACCGCTCGACGCGGTCCGCGAACAGAAGAGGATGGCAATCGGCGAGTCAAGGATTCGGCTAATTCCGCACTGCGGCACGAACCTTGATCCCAATCAACGTTCCGGATCAGGTCCCGCACTAGGCTTGTGTCTAGTGGCAATGGCCACCATCACCCGGAGCCCGCGCGACATGAACAAGCAGCTCGGCACCGGCGCAACCGAACGCGGGCAAGCGTTGCCACTGGCTCCGCCTCCGTCAGCCGTGCGCCCGGTCGGTGAACCGCCGGCGCAGCCACGATTTGCGACCCGGCGCTGGATCATCCTCGCCATCGCGGCGCTGCTGCTTGCGGCGGCCGGCGCCATCTGGTGGTCGGTCGGCGGCGAGGCCGTCGTTCGATATGAGACCGCGCCGGTTACCACCGGCGGGATTGCCCGCGGCATCAACGCTACCGGCACGGTCAATCCGGAATTGACCATCATCGTCGGGACCTATGTCTCCGGCGTAATCCAGGAATTGACCTGCGATTACAATACGCAGGTGAAGCGCGGACAGATCTGCGCCAGGATCGACGGACGGCCGTATCAGAGCATTGTCGATCAGGCGAAAGCCAACCTCGCCGTGGCGCGCGCGCAGCTGGAGAAGGACAAGGCATCGCTGGCCTATGCCAAGGTGGCATTCGAGCGCCTGGCGACGCTGGTCGAAACCAAAGCCGTGTCGAAAGATGCCTATGACAGCGCCAGCAGCGAATACCAGCAGGCGCAGGCGCAAATCACATTCGACGAAGCGACCATTCAGCAGCGCCAGGCCGTGCTCGACGCCGCCCAGGTCAACCTCGATTACACCAAAATCACCTCGCCGGTGGACGGCACCGTGGTTTCGCGCAACGTCACCATCGGACAGACCGTCGCGGCCAGTTTCCAGACGCCTACGCTGTTCCTGATTGCCACCGACCTCACCAAGATGCAGGTCGACGCCAATGTGAGCGAAAGCGACATCGGCGGCGTCAGGCAAGGCAACAAGGCGACGTTCACCGTCGATGCCTATCCCAAGCGCATCTTCGAGGGGACGGTGACCCAGGTTCGGCAGTCCCCGCAAACGGTGCAGAACGTCGTCACCTACGACGTCGTCGTCAGCGTCACCAATCCGGATCTGGCGCTCAAGCCGGGCCTCACCGCGGCGACGCGCATCCTGGTCGATCAGCGCAGCGACGTGCTGCGGGTTCCGAACCAGGCGTTGCGCTATGTCCCGACCGGCAGCGCCATTCGTGACAGCGTGCAGCCACGCATCTGGGTGCTGCGCGACGAAACTCCGACACCGGTTCAGGTTGTGACCGGCCTCGACGACGACGAATTCACCGAAATAGCTGAGGGCGACCTCAAGGCCGGCGACAAGGTGATCGTCGCCGAAGCGCGCGGCAATTCAGGCAAGGCGCGCGCGAGCGTGCCGCGCCCACGACTTTAAATGGACAGCCGACGAAGCAGCGATTGGCGAGCCATGGCGCAACCGGTCATCAGGATTGAAGGCCTGTCGCGGACATATCATGTCGGCGACATCGACGTTCATGCGCTTCGCGAGGTCAACCTGACGGTCGAGCATGGCGAATTCATCGCCATCATGGGCGCGTCCGGATCGGGCAAGTCGACGCTGATGTCGATCCTCGGTTGCCTCGATCGGCCGAGCGGCGGCCATTACTGGTTCGACGGCATCGACGTGGCGCAGCTCGCCGAGCCCGATCTGGCGGGCCTGCGCAGTGAACGGCTCGGTTTCGTTTTTCAGAGCTTCAATCTGTTGCCGCGCACCAGCGCCATCGACAACGTCGCCCTGCCATTGTTGTACGCCATGTCCGGCCAGGGCCAGGCCCGGGTGCGCTTCGAGCGGGCCCGCGCGGTGCTGGACAAGCTCGGGTTGCGCGACCGCGAACGCAACACGCCTGGCCAGCTCTCCGGCGGGCAGCAGCAGCGTGTCGCCATCGCCCGTGCCCTGATCAACCAGCCGAGCCTGCTGCTGGCGGATGAGCCGACCGGCAATCTCGATACACGCAACTCTCACGAGATCATGGCGACGCTCAGTTCCCTCAATCGTGAACAAGGCGTCACCATCATCGTGGTGACCCACGAGTCTGATGTCGCAGCCTTCGCGGATCGCGTGCTGACCATGCGGGATGGCCGGATCATCTCCGATGTGAGGAGGACGAAGCCCGCGACGGAGCCCGGACCGGCGATTGCCGCGGCCGGGCCTGGGGGCGAATTGCAGCCTCCGTCCCCGCCCGCGCCGCGCTCCTACATCCAATCCTCCGGCGCGTCGTGGCCATTCGCGTGGATGGTAATGACGGCGGCCGCGGAGGCGATCTGGCGTAACAAGATGCGTTCGTCACTGACCATGCTCGGGGTCTTCATCGGCGTCGCCGCCCTGATCGTGATGGTGTCGGTCGGCCAGGGGGCCAACGAAGCGGTCCGCAAGGAGATCGCAAGGCTCGGCACCAACCTCGTGGTGATCGTGCCGGGCGCCGCCACCAGCGGCGGCATGCGCGGCGGTTCCGGTAGCGCATCGACCCTGACGGTCGCCGACGTCCAGGCGATCCGCCGGGAAGCGCCCGCCGCCGGTGAAGTCAGCTATCTGATCCGGCAGTCCGGCCAGATCCGGTTTGCCGGCCAGAACTGGACCACCGCCATCCAGGGCGTCAGCTTCAACTACCCGCCGATGACAAACTGGCAGATCGTCGCTGGGCGGGCAATCTCGTCCGAGGATGAGCGAAGCGCCGCGCTCGTCGTGGTGCTCGGCGAGACCGTGCGCCGGCAGCTGTTCGGCGCCACCCAGAACCCGATCGGCGCGCTGGTGCAGGCCCGAGGCGTCTCGCTACGCGTGATCGGCGTGCTCGAAACCAAGGGACAGACCTCCTTTGGCCACGACCAGGACGACCTGATCATGGTTCCCTTCACGACGGCGGAGCGCAAGATCATCGGCGTCGCGGCGCCAAGCCAGGCGCAAACCGCCATCAACTGGATCTATCCGACGCCACCCAATCCCTATGGGCTGCAACCGCGCCTGACCGGCTTTGTGAACCAGATCTATGTGCAGGCGGTCGATCAAGGCGCCATTCAGACGGCGATCGGCCAGGCCACCGATATTCTGGCCCGCCGTCACCGCATCCGACCGGGCGCCAGCAATGATTTCTCGGTCCGCAACCTCAGTCAGATCGCGGAGACCGCTGAGGGCAGCAGCCGCATCATGGCACTGCTGCTGGCCGCGGTGGCCTCGATATCGCTGGTGGTCGGCGGCATCGGCATCATGAATATCCTCTTGGTCTCGGTGACGGAGCGAACCCGGGAGATCGGACTGCGGATGGCGATCGGCGCCCGCCGGCTGCATGTCCTGCTGCAGTTTCTGGCCGAGGCGATCTTCATCAGCGTCAGCGGCGGCATCGTCGGAATCGTGATCGGCGCGGCCCTTTCACTGGCGGTCTCCGCCGTCACCGGCTGGCCGGCGCCGATATCGCTGACAGCCATAGCCGGCGGGTTTCTGTTCTCGGCGGCCGTCGGCATCTTCTTTGGCTACTATCCAGCCCGCAAGGCCGCCCGGCTCGATCCGATTGAAGCGCTGCGCTATGAGTAAGGGGTTTGACCTCGCTCAATCTCCGCCGCGCCAAGGCTGATTTACTGGTGGCATGACAAAATACATCAGATCTTTTCTCGGACTCGGATTGAACGATGTCGGGCTGGTCGGCGGCAAGACCGCTTCGCTCGGCGAATTGTATTCGGCCCTCGCGTCCGAAGGGGTCGCGGTCCCCAACGGGTTTGCGATTACGGCCGACGCCTATCGCGATGCGCTGTCGCAGCCTGGCGTCGCGGACGAGTTGCACCGCCTGCTCGACGGCCTGGACAAGAGCAAGATCAAGCGGTTGGCAGCAACCGCCGCCAAGGCCCGCGCAGTCGTCTACAAGGCGATGGATACCGCCCCGATCCGCGAGCAGATCATGGAAGCCTACCGGCAGCTGGAACGGGAGGCCGGCAAAGGCGTGGCCGTCGCGGTGCGCAGTTCAGCGACGGCGGAGGACCTGCCGACCGCGAGTTTTGCCGGCCAGCACGAGAGCTTCCTCAATGTGCGTGGACCCAAGGATCTTTTCGAGGCCTGCCGGCGCTGCTTTGCCTCGATCTTCACCGATCGCGCGATTTCCTACCGCATCGACAACGGCTTCGACCATTTCAAGGTCTTTCTTTCCGTCGCGGTGATGAAGATGGTCCGCTCCGATATCGGCGCCAGCGGCGTCATCTTCACGCTCGATACCGAATCCGGATTTCGCGACGTGGTTTTCGTCACCGGCTGTTACGGTCTCGGCGAGACCATCGTCCAGGGCCAGGTAGATCCCGATGAGTTCTACGTGCACAAGCCGACTCTCGCTTTGGGTTTCCGCCGGGTGCTGCGGCGCCGGCTCGGCGGCAAGCAAATCCGCATGATCTACGGCAAGCGCGGCGGCAAGCATGCGACGCTCACCCGGAACGTGCCGGAGGCCGAGCGGCGGAAATTCTGCATTTCCGATCCGGAGGTGCTGAGCCTTGCCGATTTTGCGGTGCGGATCGAGGCGCATTACTCGAAACATGCCGGCGGGTCCATGCCCATGGATATCGAATGGGCGAAGGACGGTGCCGACGGCAAACTCTATATCATCCAGGCGCGGCCCGAAACGGTGGCCTCGCAGCGTTCAGCGGAAATGTTCGAGACCTACAATCTCAAGGGAAAAGGGTCCGTCATCGTCACCGGACGCGCGGTCGGCGAAAAGATCGCCTCCGGACGCACCCGCCGCATTGCCAGCGCCCGGGACCTTTCGACCTTCAAACCGGGCGAGATCCTGGTCGCGCCGGCAACCAGTCCGGACTGGGAGCCTGTGATGAAGATCGCGGGCGGCATCATCACCGACAAGGGCGGCCGCACCTGCCACGCCGCCATCGTGGCGCGCGAGCTCGGCATTCCTGCCGTGGTGGGAGCGACGCACGCGACCGAGAGGCTGAAGACGGGCGCCAAGGTCACAATCTCCTGCGCCGAAGGCGACGTCGGCAACGTCTATCAGGGCGCCGTGGCCTTCGACGTCACGCGAACGCCCGTCAGCGCGTTCAAGGCGCCGCGCACGCCGATCATGGTCAATGTCGGCACCCCCGAGATGGCTTTTCGGACTGCGATGCAGCCGCAATCCGGCGTCGGGCTCGCCCGCATGGAATTCATCATCAGCGAGCATATCGGCGTGCACCCGATGGCGCTGCTCAAGCCGGACAAGGTCGCCTCGGCCAAGGCGAAAGCCGCGATCGCCCGCCTGGTCAAAGGCTACAGGACGCCAGCCGATTTTTTCATCGAGAGGCTTTCTGAAGGCGTCGGCACCATTGCCGCGGCGTTCTATCCGAAGCCGGTGATCGTGCGGCTCTCCGACTTCAAGAGCAACGAATATGCCAGCCTGCTCGGCGGCGAAGCCTTCGAGCCGAAAGAGGAGAATCCGATGCTCGGATTCCGCGGCGCTTCCCGCTACAGCCACCCGGCCTACGCGGAGGGGTTCGCGCTGGAATGTGCCGCGCTGCGCCGGGTGCGCGAGAAAATGGGACTTGCCAATCTGCGCATCATGGTGCCGTTCTGCCGGACCGTCGAAGAAGGTAGACGCGTCATCGCGACCATGGCGGCCAACGGCCTGAAGCGCGGCGAGAACGGGCTCGAGATCTACGTGATGTGCGAAATTCCCAACAACGTCATCCAGATCGATGCGTTCGCCGAGCTGTTCGACGGATTTTCGATCGGCTCCAACGATCTCACCCAGCTGACCCTGGGGGTCGACCGTGATTCCGACATCGTCGCCTTCGATTTCGACGAACGCGATCCCGGCATGCTGGAGATGTTCAGGCTGGCAGTGACGGGCGCGAGACGCAACGGCCGGCATGTCGGCATCTGCGGCGAAGCGCCCGCGAACTACCCCGAGATCGCGCGTTACCTGACGCAGCTCGGTATCGACTCGATCAGCGTCAATCCGTCGAGCGTGTTTCGCACCATGGCGGCCGTACTCGAAGCCGAAGCGGAGCCGGCGAAGCTCTGACGCGCCGGTCGCTATGCGCGATGCGGCGCTTCGGCGTGAATCAGCTCGGCTGCGGCGTTGACCCTGGTCATGGTTTCCGTGAGTTCGACATAGGGATCGTCTTCGATGGTCACCGTGCCGTAGTTGGAATTTTCGCCGTCAAACCGCCCTTCCGCTGGCTGGTCGGCATGCTCGAACCAGTGGTATCCGACCACATTGGGCTTGCGCAGGGCGGCGGTGACGTAGCGTTCGAAACACCGGGCGCGCTCGGTCTGGCTGGCCACCCGGGGCCCGGCGCCGTGGCCGTTGGGCAGGCCGGCATCGTCGCCGCGGAAGGAGAATTCCGAAATCAGGCACGGCTTGCCGCTGGCGGCATAGGCATCGATCTGCGGGGTCGCATCGAGCTCGTAGCAATTGAACGAGATCACATCGAGATAGCGGGCGGCCGCGGCGATCACACCGGATTGCGCCTGATAGCCGAAGCGGGAACCGATGACGAGGTGATTGGGGTCGGCGGCCTTGATGGCCGAGACGCACAGTTCGAAATATCGATCGGCGACGATGGCCAGAAAGGCGTCGCAATCGGCGGAAAATGCCGCGCGGGCGGGGTTGGCGAGATTGGCCTTGAGCTCGAGCGCGTCATTCAGGCCTCCGGCAGGCATCCGGAAGAACGGCGCTTCGACACTCGCCATCGTAGCGAGTTGTTCCCATGATCGCGCGGGCGTTTGCCAGACCGCGTTGAACGGGGAGAATTCGCGATAATGCTCCTGCAGCTGTGCGATGGCGGCGACGCGGCCGGGACGGTGCGACGGCAGGTTCAGAAACAGCGTCAGCAGTTCGTCGGCGCCGCGCCAGTCGGGCGACCAGTAAAGCTCGTTATCGATGAAAGTGCCGAGCAGCCCGACGTCATGGCATCGTCTTGCGCAGTGAGCGCGGGCTCGTTCCCGGATATGGGCGGCAAACGAGGGGTCGAATACGTCGGGAAAGACCTGGTCGCGCCGGTGCAGCTTGAAGGAGGCGCCGAGTTCATTGGTGGGCGCGGTCGCCAGCGGCGCCGCACCGGCGCCGGCGACGAGTTCATCCGACCAGCAGCCGAGCGTGTTGAAATGCCAACTCGTCAGTCGGTTGGCCGCTGCCGCGCGCCAGACGTGCTGGCTGCCGTATTTGTTCCGGCACGCGTCGGCATAGGGCACGCGGCCGGTATTGCCGACCTGGTCCGGATCGAAGCGCACATTATTGACGCCCTTGGAAAGAAAGCGACCGCCATCGGGATCGACCAGCCAGAATACGCCGTCATGCTGGTCGACGCGAAAGAAGCCGCTTCCCCGGAAGCGGTCATCGGCGATTCCACCCCATTTGGTTCTTTGCAAGCGGACACTCCAGCGGCAAGATAACGGTGATATTTGTCGCATCGGCTGGCGAGGAGCTGTTGATGTATCTCAAGATCGCCCGGTCACCGGCAGGACTAATGCCATGATGCCTCGCCCTCCTGCCGAGGTAGAAGGGTTAACAGTGAACTCGAACCGTCCCATACCAGCGTCGCAGCTGCCTTCCACGGCGTCCTTGCGTCCGGATTTCATCTGGGGCGTCTCCACCTCGAGCTTTCAGATCGAGGGCGCGACGAAAGAAGACGGCCGCGGACCCAGCATCTGGGACGTCATTTGTCAAAACGGTGAAATCAGGAACCGCGACACCGGCGACATTGCGTGCGACCACTACCATCGCTACGGCGACGATGTCGCGCTGATGCAGCGGCTGGGCGTTCAGGCTTACCGGTTCTCGGTCGCCTGGCCGCGGGTGCTGCCGCAGGGCCGGGGATTGGTCAACGAGCCCGGCCTCGCCTTCTACGGCCGGCTGATTGACGAACTCCTGGCCGTCGGCATCGAACCCTGGCTGTGCCTGTATCACTGGGACCTGCCGCAGGCGCTGGACGATCTCGGCGGATGGCAGAACCGTGAGTCGGTCGCATGGTTCGCCGACTACACGGCGCTGATCGCCGAGCGGTTCGGCGATCGCGTCAAGCGCTTTGCGACCTTCAACGAGCCGTCGATCTTCAATTTGTTCAGCCGCTCGCTGGGCAAGCGGGACCGCGGCAGCGAAGCCGGCCTTTACCGGGCGACGCACCACGTCAATCTCGCCCATGGCGCGGCCGTGGACGTGCTGCGCGAGAAAGTTCAGGACGCCTCGATCGGGTGCATTCACAACCTGCAGCCCTGCCGACCTTCCAGCGCGAGCGAAGCCGACGCGGCGGCGACCGCGCGCCTGGACGTCTACTGGAACAGCGCCTTCCCCGATCCGCAATACCGCGGCGAATATCCGCCCTCCATACGGACCGTCATCGAGCCGCACCTGCAGCCGGGTGACCTCGCGCGCATTTGCCGCCCGCTCGACTGGTTTGGATTGAACCATTACAGTCCGGTCTACGTAAAGGCACAGCCGGCGGCGATGCTGGGCTTCGACTTCGGCGAAAAACCGGCCGGCACCGCCCTAACCCAGATCGGATGGCCGATCGATCCGCAATCCTTCGGCGCAACGCTGCGGCTGGTCCATGAACGCTACGGCCTGCCGATCTACGTGCTCGAAAACGGATATGGCGGCAACGACAAGCCCGACGCGACCGGCGCCGTGAGCGATCCCGAGCGGATCGATTTTCTGCGCGACTATATCGGCGCGATGAATTCCGCCGCCGCCGATGGCGTCGATGTCAGGGGCTACTTTGTCTGGTCGTTGCTCGACAATTTCGAATGGATGTCGGGGTATAGCGATCGGTTCGGCCTGATCCATGTCGACTATGCGTCGCTGCGACGCCTTCCGAAGTCGTCGTTCCACTGGTACGCGAACCTGATCAAGGCGGCGCGTCACCGATGACTGCAACCTCAACAGGAAGGACCGGCCGGACGGTGTTGCTTGCAGACATCGGCGGGACCAATGCGCGCTTCGCGCTTCTGGCCGAAGGGACGGTAGGCAGGGTTACCCATATGGCAGTCCGCGACCACGGCAGTTTTCGCCAAGCGCTCGACACATATCTTGGCGGTCTGCCGGAGGCCGGCTCAATCAGCGCCGCTATTCTGGCGGTTGCCGGCGTGATCGGAGATGGCTACTGCGCCCTCACCAACAATTCCTGGGTGATCGACGCTGCGGAACTGCGCGCCGCCTACGGATTCAACACCGTGCGCCTGCTCAACGATTTCGAAGCGGTGGCGTGGTCGCTGTCCGGCCTCCCCGCTGAAAAGCTTCTGCCCCTGGGCGGCGGACTGCCGGTCGCGGGAGCACCGCTGGCGGCGCTCGGCCCTGGCACCGGTCTTGGAATGGCAGCCTGCATCCCGCACCCGACGGGACATCTCATGCTGTCGAGCGAGGGCGGCCATTCCACCATGGCCGGCGTTTCGTCGCGCGAGGACGCCGTCATCGCGCTTCTGCGACAACGACTGGGGCATGTCTCGGCCGAACACGTTCTTTCCGGTGGCGGGCTGGAAAATCTCCATCAGGCACTGGCCGCGCTGGACGGCCTCGCGCTGCCAGAACGCCGCGCCGCCGAGATCACGCGGGCCGGCATCGAGGGAACCTGCGCGACCAGCCGCGCCACCATCGACATGTTCTGCGCGATGCTCGGGACGGTCGCCGGCAATCTTGCGCTGACGCTCGGCGCGAAGGGCGGAATATTCATTGCCGGAGGCATTCTGCGTCATATGCCCGAATATCTCGCCCGCTCGGAATTTCGCGCACGCTTCGAGGACAAGGGCCGGCTTCGCAAGTATCTCGCACCGATTCCGGTTTGGCTGATTCTGGACGAGGATGCCGCATTCGTCGGCCTGCAAGCACTGGCGGAGGTCGAAGGCATTGGCTGAAATTCCCCTGGGGATCGTCACCCTCACCATCAATCCCGCCGTCGACGCCTCGACGTCGGTGAAGAAAATGGCGCCCTTCACCAAGATGCGCTGCGCGCCGGCGCACCGCGAGCCCGGCGGCGGCGGCATCAATGTGGCGCGGGTTCTCGGACGACTCGGCATCGACGCGTCGGCCATTTTCCCGGCCGGCGGCGCAACGGGGCAATTGCTCGGCGCCCTGGTCGAGCGCGAAGGCGTGAAAAGCGTCCTGATCCCGGCGCAGAATGCGACGCGGGAGGATCTGACGGTTTTCGACGAGACCAGCCGCGAGCAATTTCGCTTTGTCTTCCCGGGAGCGCCGCTCGGCGAATCCGAGTGGCAGGAATGCCTGGCAGCGCTCGCACGCATCGAGCCGCGACCGGCATTTGTGATCGCCAGCGGCAGCCTTCCGGCTGGCGTACCGGACGATTTTTACGGCCGGCTGGCGCAGGCTTGCATGGCGCACAGCAAGGTCATCGTGGATACCTCCGGCCGCTTCCTGAAGGCGGCGCTCGAACACGGCGTCTATCTCATCAAGCCCAATCTTCGCGAATTTCAGGAATTGGCCGGGATAACCGCCTCGGATGATGCTTCGCTGATCGAGGCGGGACGGCGCCTGATCGGTCGCGGCCGGGTCGAGGTGATCGCGCTCTCGATGGGGCCGGACGGCGCCCTGCTGATAACGCGCGATCAGGCCCTGCGCGCCAACGGCCTCCCGATCGAGCCAGTCAGCGTGTCCGGCGCCGGCGACAGCTTTCTGGCGGCGTTGGTCTGGAGCCTTGCCGATAACGGCAGTCTCGAAACCGCCCTGCGCTATGGGGTCGCCGGCGGATCCGCCGCGCTGCTTAGTCCGGGGACGGATCTTTGTCGGCCGGCGGACATGCATCGCCTGGTCGACGACGTGGTGGTCAGGCCGATCGCCTCGCAAACCGCCCTGCCCGATCCAGCTCATGAATGACGGCAGCTACATCGCGCCTAGCGAGCAGCGCTTGCTCACCCGCTTCTGGCAAAGCGCGCGCGGCTTCTGGGGCGGCGCGACGGCGCCGTGGGCCTGGCTGCTGACCGTCCTGCTGATCGCCACGGTGCTGCTGCAGCTGTTGACGCAGTATTCGCTGAATTTCTGGAACCGCGATTTCTTCAACGCCGTCGAACGCAAGGATGGCGCGGAGCTGCTGGCGCAGGCGTGGCGATTCCTGCCGCTGGCCGCGGCCAGCCTGGCACTCGCGGTATTTTCGGTATGGGGCCGCATGACCCTGCAACGGAAATGGCGCGCCTGGCTGAGCAAGCAACTCTACAAATACTGGCTGGAGCGCGACCATTATGTCCGGCTCAGATTCATGCCGGGGGAGCATCAGGCCCCGGAATATCGAATCGCCGAGGATGCCCGGATTGCCACCGATTTGCCGGTCGACCTCGTGCTCGGGCTGTTCTCCTCGCTGATCACCGGTATCACCTTTATCGGCATCCTCTGGACGGTGGGAGGCGCCCTGACGATCAACCTGTTCGGCGTGGCGCTGACCGTTCCCGGTTACCTCGTGATCGCGGTAATCGTTTATTCCGTCCTTGTCGCAGCCGGGATGATGCTGATCGGCAGCCGTCTGACCCACGTCGTCGAAGACAACAAACGAACCGAAGCCGAATTGCGCGCGATAGGAACCCACATCCGCGAGAGCGGTGAAGGCAAGACATTGCCCGACAACATCAAGGATCGGCTCGATGCCGTAGGCATAGCGCTACGGGCGGTGATCGCCGCGTGGCTCGATTACTGCTGGCAACTGATGCGCCTGACCGTGGTCACGCAAGGCAATACGTTGCTGGCGCCGGTCGTCGGCCTGCTGCTCTGCATGCCCAAATATGTCGGCGGCACGATGCTGCTCGGCGAGGTGGTCCAGGCGGCCGCGGCCTTTGTCGTGGTCCAGGGTGCCTGCAACTGGTTTACCGACAACTACGTGCGCCTGGCCGATTGGGCCGCCTCCGCCAACCGCGTCGCCTCGCTGCTGCTGGCGCTGGACCGGATTGACCAACCCGGCGCAAACCCAGCATAACGTCCTACCGGCGGCCCCATCGCCTGAAGGGAATAATAGAATGAACATCGACCTTACCGGAAAGCTCGCGCTGGTCACCGGCTCGACCCGCGGTATCGGGCTTGCCACCGCCATCGGGCTGGCGCGCATGGGAGCGGACGTCATCGTCAACGGCCGCGAAACCGCCTCGGTCACTGAAGCGATCGCCAAGCTCAAGCAGGCCGTGCCGGCAGTCAAGACGCATGCAGCCGTGTTCGATCTCGGCGGCGCCGAGGGCTGCGCGGGGTTGGTGGCGCAATTCCCAGAGGTCGACATTCTCGTCAACAATCTCGGCATTTACGAGCCCAAACCCTTCTTCGACATCGAGGACGCCGACTGGACGAAAATGTTCGAGGTCAACGTCATGAGCGGAGTGCGGCTGACCCGGCACTACCTGAAGCAAATGCTCGATGCCAAGGATTGGGGCCGCGTCGTGTTCGTCTCCAGCGAATCCGCAATCTTCGTGCCGAAGGAGATGGTGCATTACGGCTTCTCGAAAGCCGCCCAGCTCTATATCGCGCGGGGCGCCGCCGAACAGACCAAGGCCACCAACATCACGGTCAATTCGGTGCTGCCCGGCCCGACCTGGGTCGAGATGGCGCCGGTGCGGCTCGCCGCACGCGCCAAGGGGCTCGGCACGACCGCTGACGAACTCGCCGCCAGGACCTTTACCGAGCGCCGGCCGGCGTCGCTGCTGCAGCGCTACGCCACGCCGGAAGAAGTGGCCAACCTGATCTGCTACGTCTGCTCGAAAGCCGCCAGCGCAACCAATGGCGCCGCCTTGCGCGCCGACGGCGGCATCGTCACCAACCCGTTCTGAGTGTCAGGCTGCTGGTCGTTCATGCGCCTGGCCTTTACTCGTCGCAGGAAACTCCCGTCAGGAGTCCCGCCGTTACCCAGCTATGCAGATAGCCGGCACCTCTGGCCGCCGCGCCCTCAGGGTCGTCATAAGTGGCCAACATCGAGCAAAGCACCCCGAACGGAATTCCGCCCGCCGCCTCGTCCCACATCATCGCTTCCTCGGCGGAAAGTTCGCGGAACAATGGTACCACGTCCTGACGCCAGATCAGGAGGTGGCATGGCTCTTCCAGATTGACCGCATCCGGCGGGGTTTCGTCGTTCTTGAGCGCCCGCCAGACCGCGGACCCGTTGGTCGCGAGGTCGAGCCTGATGGCGCTGGGGTGGATCTTGAATTTAAGATCGTGCCAGATCTCCGGAGGAAAACCCGCGAGATCGGCGACGGCAAGCACCGGGGCATCCTGCGCGTCGAAGGCATCGTTGAGAGCTTTCTCGAGCGCGGCAAGATCGGACAGGATGGGATATTTGCTGTAGGGCGCCGCTTGTTTCAGAAACGCCGGGAGGGCATGCGAAAACCAGCGCAGGTTCGGCTGCTGCGAGGGGTTAACCGCGACATAGGCATATCCCATCTCATCGAACATCTCGTCGCCGAGGTAGGCGTGCAGCAACTCATGGTCGTTTCTGATGGCCTCGACCAGCCGTGAACCATAGGCATGCCTGTAGACGCCAAATAGCACGTCGCGCTTTTCCCGCGGGCTGTCGAGAATTTCAGCCAGCACCGAAGCGTCGCCGGTCAGTATGCCGCGCTGAAATTCGCTCTGCTGCCGCGCGAGGTCGCTCATTCCCTTCTCCCGATCGTCGGCAGGACTCTCCCGGCCATCTCGCGGGTCCGGTTGACTTCGGCAATGAGTTCATCAAGTGGGGGAATGTTGTCATCGCGCTCGATCATGGTCGAGACGCGGCCGAATCGCTTCAGGGCCGCGGCGTAGAGGTCCCAGACCTCTTCGCACACCGGGTGATCATGGGTATCGATGATATGGGTGCCCATGTGGCTGTGACCGGCCATGTGAAACTGAACCACCCGATCCGCCGGAATGCCTTCAAGGAAGGCGTAGGGGTCGTAGCCGTGGTTGAAGCCGCTAACATAGACATTGTTGACGTCGAACAGCAGCCAGCATCCGGAGCGGCGCGTCAGCTCCGAGATGAATTCCCATTCCGCCATTTCGGAGTTGTTGAATTGCACATAGGTGGAGGCATTCTCAAGCACGAGGGCACGGCCCAGATAGTCCTGAACCAGCTGAACGCGGCTCACGACATGATCCAGCGCCTCGCGGGTATAGGGTATCGGCAACAGATCGTGCAGGTTCTCGCCATGCACGCCGGTCCAGCACAGGTGGTCCGATATCCATTTCGGATCGACCCGGCGCGCGAGATCGCGCAGGCCCCGCAGATACTCGAAATCCGGCGGCGCGGTCGATGCGATCGACAGCGACACACCATGCATCACGACCGGATAGCGTTCGCGAATTCTATCCAGCATCCGGAGCGGCTGGCCACCCGGCAGCATGTAGTTCTCACTGATGACCTCGAACCAGTCGATGGGCGGATTTCCGTTGAGGATCTCGTCATAGTGCTGCGCGCGCAGCCCGAGCCCAAAGCCGAGAAATGCCGGCTTGTCCGCATCCGCCTTGTGATCGGGTATCGGCGGCGACGGCGGCTGCGACGATTTGCCTGCAATGTTCATTCGGCCTCCGCGGGTGCCCGGCCGGCGACGGACGCCGGCCGTATCGCTCATGAGCCTCGGTGGCGCCGATAGCTCCGTAGGAAGATCAGCCCGGCTGGAACTTGCCTTTCACCGCGGCGCATTTTTCCTTGGTCAGTGTCGAGAAGCCCTGGCCCTTGCAGGCGTTCTGGCCCTTGCAGGCATTCGAAGCGCTCTTGCAGGCGGACTTTCCCTTGCAGGCGTTTGCGCCGACGCAGTGACCTTCGCCGGCGGCGTAGGTGACCGTCGGGACGGTCATTCCCGCCAGGAACAGACTTGCTGCCGCGGCGGCGATGGTTGCACCGGACCTGGAAGTAACCTTCATGGGGATTCCTCTGAAATGGGGTTCTGCCTCCGAGAGCAGGCCAGCGGACCTGCCCCCTTGCAATCAGTTACGCCGGGAACGGGTCGCTGGTTACACCGCGGATCAAATTTATTTGGCGAGGGCCCGAGGTACTGCGACGGAATATTGCTCATCCAGCCCTCGAATCAAGGCATTTCAGTTCGAAGGTCCTCCCGAGACCGCTGGCCAGCACCGGTCCCATACATTGGACTGGCACGGGTTTCCCTGACTTCCGGATAGGCTTCCGATCGGTATTGGCGATATGTTCGGGACCTGCCGCCAGAACCCGCGACGAAGGGGAAAGCATGCGCATCGGAATTCGCGGCGCTATTTCAGGTCTTGTGCTGGCGTCCATCGTTGTCAGCGCCGTAGGCGTTCATCTGCTGTGGTGGAGAACCGCCGAACAGACCAGCCAGACCCTGGCCACCACGATCAACGAGCAGATCGTCTCGGCGGTCAGCGACGAGTTGCAGTCGATTACGACGGAGGCCAGATCCGCGCATGCCGCAATCCGCACCCTGTTTCAGGGCAGCGTTCTCGATCCGCGGGAGGTCGACAAGCGCAAGTTCACCTTCCTCTCGCAGTTGCAGGCCCAGCCGACCATTTCGTGGGTGGCATTCGGCTGGCCGGACGGATCGCTCTCTGCCGTCCACAAGCTCGGCGATGCAGCTGTCGAGATGCTGGAGATTCCCAAACAGACAGCCAACAGCCCGTCGCAGGCACGGATCAGCCGGTATGAGCTGATCGACGGCGATCTCCGGTTCAAGGACACCCTGTCCGAAGCAACGTCATACTCCGTCCTCAAGCAGGAATGGTTCGACGAGGCGATGCAATCGGTGGGTCCCCGCTGGTTCAATCTCGCCGGCCTCCCCCGGGGAGACCGGCTTGCCGTGACCCTCGCAGGTCCGATCGACATCGATGGGAAGCGCCAGGGCGTGCTGAGCATCATCATCGAATTGACGCGGGTGTCGCGATTTCTGTCACAGCTCACGGTTGGAAAATCGGCGGGGGCCTTCATCCTTGATCGTGACGGCGCGGCTATCGCGTCGCCGGACCCGGACGCCGATGAAGTCAACGCGCTCAAGACCGACCATCCACTCTTTCCGGTCGCGGTGACTGCGGCACGGCAATCCGCCAGGAGCTACGATCCCGACCAGGGAGAGGCCTTTCGTACGCGGGTTGTTCAGGACGATCTGGCCTTTGAAGTGGTGCTGACGCCGATTTCGTTCCCCGGCTGGTCGCTGGTGACCGTTGTACCTGAATCGGAGTTTCTGGGGCCGGTACGAACCACGATCCGGAGACTACTCGTAGGTCTGGCGGCCCTGATCATTGCCGCCGGACTGTTCTCGGCCTGGTTCGCCCAGCGCCTGATCGCAGGCCCGCTCATCAAGGTTGTCGGCGAAATCAGGCATGTCGAACGCTTCGACCTCGAAAAGGTCGAGCGGCATCCGTCGCGGCTGACCGAGATCGAGAACCTGTCCGGAGCCATCGGCGATATGGCGCAGGGACTCGCGGCGTTCAGAAAATACATTCCCGCCGATCTGGTAAGGCGCCTGATAAGCGACGGCGGCGGCGCGCGCCTTGGGGGCGCCGTGCGTCCGATGAGCGTGATGTTCGTCGATCTGGCAGGCTTTACCGGCATGTCGGAGCGCATGGGCGACCGGATCATCCCCTTGCTGTCACGCTATTTCGAAACGGTCTCGCTGCAGGTTCAGCGCCATGGCGGTACGATCGACAAGTTCATCGGCGATGCCGTGATGGCGTTTTGGGGTGCGCCGGCATCGGATCCCGATCATGCCATCAACTGCTGCCGGGCCGCTCTGGCCTGCCAGCAAGCCGTGCGGGAGCTCGCCCTCGTCGACGAGGAGGACCGGGCCGTTACAATTCGGATCGGTATCAACTCCGGCGAAATGCTGGTTGGCAACATCGGATCCGAAGTCCGCCTGAACTATACGGTAATCGGTGACGCGGTAAATATCGCAAGTCGCCTCGAGGGCACCAACAAGCTCTATGGATCACAGATCATCATTGGCCCGGAAACGCGCCGGCTCGCGGGCGATCGAATAACCGTTCGCGAGCTCGATCGGCTGGCGGTCTACGGCCGAACCGGGGGACTGCAGATCTACGAATTGCTGGGCATGGCGGGCGAGTACGCGGATTCGTCCGGCTGGGTAGCGCATTACGAAACCGGCCTCGCGTCCTACCGCGCGCGTGATTTCGCCGCCGCCATTCTCGATTTCGAGAAGGTCGTGACTCTCCGGAAGATGGACCTGGCTTCTTCGATGATGATTGAGCGTTGCAGGGAGCAACTGAAAATGCCAGCCGGCGACGACTGGGACGATACGACGGTCGCGCTGAGGAAATAGTCGAGCCGAACGCGCCCTTGGTGCGAACGAAAATCGGGCCCGGCGCACAGCCGGGCCCTCGCATCGGGATGGAGCCGATCAGCCCGCCTTGAAGGTTCCCTTTGCAGCTTCGCATTTTTCCTTGGTCATCGCCGCGAAGCCCTGGCCCTTGCAGGCGTTCGCTCCCTTGGCGGGCGATTGGCCGCCCTTGCAAGCGCTTTGGCCCTTGCAGGCGTTCGCGCCGATGCATTTACCTTCGCCGGCCGCGTAGGTCGCAGTCGACATGGTGACGCCGGCCAGGAACATGGTGGCGGCGGCCGCGGCGATAGCGGCACCGGATTTCGAGCTGAGCTTCATGATATTTCCTCCAGACTTGGGTTGGCATTGAAACGGGCCTCGTCGAGCCGGGCAAACCACCCGATCATCAAGAACCCCGAGCAGCATCTTCGGCAAGCGACGTCTCGATCGAGACGCAGCAAAATCTCTCCCGCACCAACAAGTCGTTGCGGCCGGACATTCCTGTCGGCTCGATCCTTCATCGGTTGCCTGTCACAGGTTTCGATTCCGCAATCCGGATAGTTACACCTGCTCCGCATATTTTTCTTGTTCGTGCGGTGGACGGGCTGCCCGAATCCTACGGCCGTCGTTCGCCTTCTGACCGGTCATCCGCAGCAGCAGCCGGTCGAGGGACGCCGCGCCTGGCCCCGCGATCGCCAGCCAGAGGAAGGCGAACATATAAGTGGCTTCTTCAAATCCCAGCAGCGTTTCGAGAGAATCCACATTTTCCCACTTCGCCGCCTTGATCGCTACGATCATGACAACGGTGAGCATGGCTGCCGGAATCCGGGTAAACAGTCCGAGGATCAGCATGGCGCCGCCGACGCATTCCACGGCGGAGACGAATGGCGTGAGAAGCTCCGCATAAGGGATTCTCCATTCGGAGAAATTCTGGATCATCTGGGGAAGATTGTTGAGCTTGGCCCAGCCGGCCAGCATGAATACGTAACCGACGACAAGCCGCATGATCAGCGGCCCGACCCATGAAAGATATGAAGCAATTTGTGCCGGCAGAGCGACAAGCAGAAATACGATCGAGTTCATGGCTTCCCCCTTGTGGCGGCACGTTCGGCCGCCCCTAAGGTTCGCTCACGGCGGCAGATTGGTTACTTCCCGCAGGATCGATTCAGAGACGAGTGGTCAAAGTTGTCAGCCAGTCCGGCATGGCATTCGTCAGCGACGTTTCGACGATCTTGTCGAGGCCGGTGAGTACGAAGACGCCGACGAACGCGAATGCCGCGCCCATGACCGGTTTGGCGATGCGCGACGTCCTCGCCAGCAGATCCCGCCGCGCGAAGATGGTCTGCCTGGAACCATAGGCGAGCGCCAGGATGGGCGTCGCCGCTCCGAGCCCGAACACGGCCATGACGACGGCCGCCTTGATCACCGTGTCACCCTGGGCCGCAAGTCCTATCGCGGCTCCCAGCGTCGGACCGGAACAGGGCGACCAGATCGCGCCCAGCAACCCGCCGAGCACGAATTGTCCTCCAAGGCCGGAGGGCTGAATGCGATCGAGCAAAGTCTGGCCGCCGGTCGCGACCGGCGCTGCCAAAGCCGCCAGTCTTCCCTGCAGCGCGGGAACGAGCAGCACCAAGCCCATGGCCAGCATCACCACGGCGATGGCGGATCTGAGCGTTGCGGGGTCGAGGCCGATGTTGAAGCCGACCGAAGCGATCAGCGTACCAAGCAGGGCGAACGATGTCGCCAGGCCGGCAGCCAGGGCAACCGGTCCCCAAGCATGCTTTTCAAGCACGCCGAAGAGTATGATCGGCAGCAATGGAAGCACGCATGGCGAGAGGGTGGATAACCCGCCCGCGGCATAGCTGAGCGCCAGGTTGACGAGTTCAGACACCCTCAGAGGCCTTTCGAGACCAGCGCCTTGATGCTGGCGGGATTGGTGTCTCCCGTCGACCTGCCGACCTCGTTGGCGCCCTTGAATACGATGAGGGTGCTCTGACTTTGGACCCGAAAGCGCTTCAGGACATCCTTCGCGCTATCGAAATCCACCTCGTAGACAACCAGGTTCGGCGTCGATTTTTCGATCTCCTGGACGATCGGTCGTTGCACCTTGCAGGTCGGACACCAGGGCGCGGTCACATCGACGAGGATGGCTTTTCCAGCCGCTTGCGCTTGCTGGAATGCCTTCGTATCGAAAGGTTGTCCGGCCTGGGCGGTCAGCGCTGACCCGGCAATGAAGGCGATGGCGATCAGTGTCTTCAAGGATTTCAATAACATGTTCGATGTATCTCCGCGGATGCCGTGGTCGGTTGACCAGAGAGTTTCGCTGCGAAGCCGGCGGAAGTTACACGCCTGGTGCAAAAAATCGTGCGGCCGATGTCACCTCCGGACCGGTTTGGCGCCCGACCCGAAGCTTCATCTGCCATGGCCGCACCGGAGGTCGATCTCTGCCAGGCTGCTCCATCGACACCGGAATACCGGCTCCCATGAATATCCTTGATTTCCTGCACGACCCGGAGGCTGTTACGCCGAGATGAAGCGGGATTCGAATTCGCCACCTCTGGAGTCGCTCATGCTGGCCGCACAGGCTGGCGACATGCGCGCCTACGAGCGTCTTTTGAGGGAAATCGCACCCAAACTGCGCCAGATGGTGCGAAAGCGGCGGCAATTTTTCACGGCCGAGGAAGTCGAGGACCTGGTTCAGGAGATACTCCTGTCGATCCACGCGGTCCGCGCGACGTACGATCCAAACCGTCCATTCATGCCATGGCTGTCGACTATCGCCCATAACAGGCTGGTCGACAGCGCACGACGGTTCTACCGGGGAAAATCGAATGAGGTCCAGATGGACGAACTGCCCGTAACCTTTGCCGATGATTGGACGAACACAGAGAACGAGGAATATCGCGACCCCGAAGAGCTGACGATCGCCATAAAGAGCCTGCCCGAGGGTCAGAGAAAGGCGATCGAAATGCTGAAGCTGCGCGAAATGTCGCTCAAGGAAGCGGCGGCGGCGAGCGGAACCAGTATAGGAGCGCTGAAGATTTCGATCCATCGGGCGGTCTTGAACCTGCGGAAGGCTCTTAATAAAGAGTGATGGCCATGGATACCAACAGGCTGATTGCGAGCATGACTGCGAATGCGGATCCGGTCCGGAGGCTTCCATCGCCCTGGGTCCGGACGGCTGCGTGGTTTGCGATGGCTATCCCGTATGTCGCCGTCATCGTCATGATGATGGTTCCGCGCGACGACCTGGCTGCCAAGCTGACGGATTTTCGTTTTCTCGTCGAGCAAATTGCCGCGCTTTGCACGGCGATCGGCGCCGCCGTTGCCGCCTTTCAATCGATCGTCCCCGGATACGATCGCCGATTCCTGTTGCTTCCGCTGGTGCCGCTATCGGTTTGGCTCGCGAGCGTCGGGCAAGGTTGTATCGAGGCATGGCTGCGCGGAGGCGCCTTTCAGGACTTCACCTCGGATTTCCTCTGCATTCCGGCCATTGCGCTGGTCGGAACGCTGCCAGCCGTGGCGATGGCGCTCATGCTGCGAAAGGGAGCGCCCCTTTGGCCGCATACTTCGGCGGCGCTGGGAGGTCTGGCGGCGGCTGGATTGGGCAATTTCGGTCTTCGTCTCTTCCACGGTCAGGACGCAAGCCTGATGGTGCTGGTATGGCAGATCGGGACTGTCTTCATGCTGACGATCCTCTGCGGATGGGCCGGCCGGCTGTTCCTGGATTGGCGGCCAGTGCTCGCGCGAGTTCGCCGCAATCTCGCAGCGCGCTGATTCCGCAAGCCTGAGCCTCATGGAACGAACGCTCCTTCTCCGGGTTTTGAGTTCGAACGCCGGAGCGAGCCATGAATTATCCCAAGCCGCCATTTCCAGATCAGCAACAGCCGATGCCGGGCATGACCGACGCCATGTCACCCGTGCCCGATCACGGCGAGACGTCCTACAAGGGGAGCGGCCGCCTCAAGGGAAAGAAGGCCGTCATCACCGGCGGCGACAGTGGCATTGGCCGGGCGGTCGCGATTGCCTACGCCCGGGAAGGCGCCGATGTGCTGATCTCGTATCTCAGGGAAGACGGCGACGCCCGCGAGACCGCGCGCCACGTCATGGAAGCCGGACGCAAGGCGGTGCTTGTTGCCGGCGACCTGCAGGCGCCCGATCACTGCCGCGCGGTGATCGCCGAGGCGGTATCCGAACTGGGCGGCATCGACATCCTCGTCAACAACGCCGCACACCAGGCTTCGTTCAAATCGATCGAGGAGATTTCGGACGAGGAATGGGAGTTGACCTTCAAGGTCAACATCCACGCGATGTTCTATCTTACCAAGGCCGCGGTTCCCCACATGAAGCCCGGAAGCTGCATCATCAATACGGCGTCGATCAATTCCGACGCTCCGAATCCGACGCTGCTCGCCTATGCGACGACCAAGGGCGCGATCCATAACTTCACGGCCGGGCTGGCGCAGATGCTGGCCGCAAAGGACATTCGGGCCAATGCGGTTGCACCCGGGCCGATCTGGACACCGCTGATCCCCTCCACCCTGCCTCGCGATGCCGTCGCGAATTTCGGCAAGCAGGTTCCGATGAAGCGGCCGGGGCAGCCCGTCGAACTGGCGACCGCTTACGTGATGCTGGCCGATCCGCTCTCCAGCTACGTCTCCGGCGCGACGATCGCGGTCACCGGCGGCAGGCCGTTCCTGTAAGCGGACGACAGGGACGACGCCTGTCCCGCCCATGAAACGAGATTCGATGCTCGACGTTATCGCGGGATGACCGATGAAGAACGTCAGCTGCTGGAGAACACCGCGCGAAGCCTGCTCCGCGTCATCGAACAGCAGAAAGACACGATTGCCGGGATGGAAGCGGCCCTGCTTGAAATCTACCGCGCCCAATTCGTCACCGATCATCGCAAGCACGAAACCCTGGCGCGGCTGAGGCTGAACCTGAAGGTTCTGGAAGCCGAAGGCCAGGGGGCGCAATTTCTGGGTGAATTGATCCGGAAGCTCGAACACTGGAAGCCGTGATCGCCGGTTTCCCCGGCCGCCTCCCGCCGTCCTTAAGATTGCGTTCAGCTTTAGGTATGATCATTGCGGGTCGAACAAGGCCGCGATCATGCAGTTCCGCCCGCTGGACAGCTTTGCAGATGTTGCGCCCGTTGAAGCGGCCGCTGGTCCCCAGCTGCCGTCGCCGCCTGCGAGCATGGATCCTTCCGATCATCTCAGCCCTGTCAGGGAAGAGGCCTTGCAGTTGCTCAGGCCGAACCGCGACTGGACTCGCGCCCTCTGGATTGCCGGGATCGCGCTGGTGGCAGGGTTCGGGTTGGGATGGGCCGGCAGCTCGAGCTGGAATGGCGCGCCGACCGTCATGGCATCGGACCCAGCCATTCAGAAGGACGCGAGCCCGCGTCGTGCGGAGGCCAAGCCCTCCAAGGTTGACGCCGCTCGCAAGCAGGCGGCACTCGGCGCCGGCAGCCACAATTCGCCCAGACCTTCCGTCATGACGCGATCCGATGGCGAATCTCCGCGAACGACGGGCGCGCTGCCTGCGAATCCCGGCCCTCCCGCCGCGCCCATGGCGGCCCGTGAGCCGGTCGTGGCGGCGCCGGAGACGCGGCCGGCGACCGTCGAGGGCTGGACGGTTCGGGAAGTTCGTGGCGGAACGGTGGTGCTCGAAGGGCCCGACGGCATCCGGACCGGAAGCACCGGCGACACCGTCCCGGGCGTCGGACGCATCGACTCGATCGTGCGTTGGGGCAATCACTGGATCGTGTCGACCGCCATCGGATTGATCGCCTCGCCATAGCCGCTTTCGACATGCGGCGCGAACGCCGGCGAAGGGCAGGCGCGCTGGCTGGCGACGCAGTGCTGATCACACCCGTCTCCGCGAAGATTCCCTGCGAACAGGGAATTTTACAGGGAAACTGACGATTTTGGGACCTCGGAGACGCGGCGACCAGCCAAAAAACGCTACATTGCAGCCGGTTTTGGGGCAATTCCCTACCCCAATTAACAGGGGAAATATTCCGCGCCATCAGGGTATTGTTACGCTGTAACAGGGAAGCTTCGGAGCGGCGGTCGGCTTGAGGGGCACCCCGTGGCTAACCATTCGCCGACGTCCGAATGTCACCTTCGCGTCAGAAGCACTCGTTAGCCAACTCGGCCCCAAAGCAGACTGCTGGCCAGAACTGCATCATTACCTGTTTGAGTTCGCGCCCACGAGATGCCAGTGCCTTTCTTACGGCTTCCTCGCTTTGCCGGCGATTGCGGTTGCGGAATAAGTTACCGTTCCGTCAGCTGCCGCGAGCGTTTCTCGCAACAGATCGATCGCCTTCGCACGCTGCGCATCATCGAGCCTGGCCACGGTTTTGCCCGATGGAGAGAATGGAAGGGTCTGCGCTTCCCAGTATTCGTCAAAATTCCTGTAGGTTTGCATCACTTCGATCTCGACAGCCTCGGCGTCCGTAAAGCCGGCGGCCTGGAGCGATCCACGCATACCGGCGACCGACCCTTCCGGCACGGTCGCGGACCGCAGGGCGACACCGCCGACGCGTTCGGCGGCACGCAGGATCGGCGCATACGCGGCGAAGTCCGAATTCTCGGTCCGTTTCCAGGTGTAGCCGCCGACAAGTCCGCCCGGCCGCAAC
>JAUXWH010000061.1 GCA_030681365.1 Bradyrhizobium sp. | reverse complement strand
GTGCAAAACCCGGACAAGATCGTCAAGGCCCGCATGGCGCTGGACGCGGCTTAAGCGAAAACGCAACGTCATTCCGGGGCATGCGAAGCATGAACCCGGAAGTTCGAGATTCCGGATGGCCACGCTTCGCGCGGCCTCCGGAATGACGGTCCGAGACACGCTGGAGCGCATCGCGCCATGCGCACCGATCTGTTCGACTTCGAACTTCCCGCCGCGAACATCGCGCTTCGGCCGGCGAGCCCGCGCGATTCCGCGCGGATGCTGGTGGTGCGTTCCGACGGGGGCCTGCTCGACCGAGTCGTCGGGGAACTGCCGCAATGGCTTGAACCCGGCGACCAGCTGGTGGTCAACGACACCAAGGTGATCCCGGCCCAGTTGAAAGGCCGCCGCATCGGCCGCGACACCGAACCGAAAATCGACGCGACATTGATAAAACGCCTCGACGGCTCGCGCTGGCAGGCGCTGGTGAAGCCGGCAAAGAAGCTCGCATCGGGCGATGTGATCCGCTTCGGCCATGAGGGCAGGGTGTGCCTGCTCGGACATCTCGATGCGCAGGTCGAGGCCAAGGGCGATGACGGCGAGGTAACGCTGTCGTTTTCATTCCACGGGCCGGCGCTCGACCAGGCGATATCCGATCTGGGCAGCCCGCCGCTGCCACCCTACATCGCTTCCAGGCGCGCCCCTGACGAGCATGACGCCGCCGACTACCAGACCATGTTCGCGGCCAATGAAGGCGCGGTCGCGGCCCCTACGGCGGGCCTGCATTTTACGCCCGCGCTGGAAGCGGCTTTGCGCGAGCGCGGTGTCGGGATTCACCGTGTCACCCTGCATGTCGGGGCGGGGACCTTCCTGCCGGTCAAGGTGGACGACACATCCGGCCACAAGATGCATGCCGAATGGGGCACGATATCGCCGGCGACCGCCGCCGCGTTGAACGCGGCCCGAATCAAAGGCGGCCGCATCGTCGCGGTCGGCACCACCTCGCTGCGGCTATTGGAAAGTGCAGCGGCTGAGGATGGCACCATCCAGCCGTTCAGCGCCGACACCGCGATCTTCATCACGCCGGGATATCGCTTTCGCGCGGTCGATGTCCTGCTGACCAATTTTCATCTGCCGCGTTCGACGTTGTTCATGCTGGTCTCGGCGTTTTCAGGGCTCGAGACCATGCAGCGGGCCTATGCGCACGCGATCAAGAACGGATACCGGTTTTATTCGTATGGTGATGCGTGCCTGCTGTTTCGCGGCAACGCCTGAAACGTAGGGTGGGCAAAGGCGCGTTTGCGCCGTGCCCACCATCTTTCCTCCTCGTGAAGTTGCATGGTGGGCACGGCGCGAAGAGCGCGCCTTTGCCCACCCTACGATGCCGTTACGCCATCACGCGCTGCGGCAGCAATTCCGCGATCTGGACCGCATTCAGCGCGGCGCCCTTCAGCAGCTGATCCGCCGCGACAAACATCGAGATCGAATGTCCGGTGGGATCGCTGAGATCTTTGCGGATGCGTCCGACCAGCACGTCATCCTGTCCCGACGCATCGATCGGCATCGGGAAATAGTTTCTCGCGCGGTCGTCGACGATCTTGACGCCGGGCGCGGCCGACAGGAGTTCGCGCACCTCGGTTTCCGTGATCGGATGTTCGCATTCGAAGGTGATTGCCTCGCAATGCGCGCGCAACACCGGCACCCGCACGCAGGTCACGCCGACGGCGATCCGCTGGTCCTCGAAAATCTTCCTTGTCTCCTGGATGACCTTGGTCTCTTCGTCGTTGTAGCCGGTCGCAGGGTCGATCGCCGTGTTGTGGTTGAACAGGTTGAAGGCGTAGGGGTGCGGCAGCACCCGTTGCTGATAGGCCTCGCCGTTCAGGCTGGCGCGGGTCGATTCCACCAGCTCATCCATGGCGGCGGCACCGCCGCCGCTCGCCGCCTGATAAGTCGAGATGATCACGCGCTTGATCCGGTTGACCCGGTGGATCGGCCACAGCGGCACCAGCGCGGTGATCGCGGCGCAGTTCGGATTAGCGATGATGCCGTTGTGTTCCCGGATCCTCCCGGCATTGATCTCGGGAATCACCAGCGGCACGTCCGGATCCATGCGGAAGGCCGAGGAATTGTCGACCACGGTGGCGCCGGCCTTCACGGCGATCGGGGCAAACTTCCGGGAAATGCCGCCACCGGCCGAGAACAGCGCGATATCGACACCGGCAAAGGAGTGCTCGGTGAGCTCCTCGATCACGATCTTCCGGCCGCGAAAATCGATGGTGCCGCCCGCCGAGCGCGCGCTCGCCAGCGCCTTGAGCTTTCCGACGCGGAAGCCGCGACGGTCCATGGTGGCGATGAATTCGGCGCCGACCGCGCCGGTCACGCCGACAATGGCAACAACGGGATCGTTACTCACTTTGGTCTCCATCTATTTGAGCCGGATGGTCCGCAGGCAATAAAAAAGCCCCGGACCTTTTCAGGCGGGGCTTCGGTTCAGAGGATGCGGGTCGTCCAACTACACGCGCAAATCTCCCGAAGCCCGGCAGGGCTTGGTGGTTTTCGCGGTGCGTTTGGTGGCGCTGGTGATCATGGCGCGGGCTTATGCGGGAGAATCTTGCCGGCGTCAACGGGTTCTGGACCCAAAATATTGTGATGCAACGCCGTTGAACCGGATGCCCTTGTCGCGCGATAAGCTGATCCATGAGCCTTCCCAATCATTTCGATCTGATCGCCACCGACGGCGCCGCCCGCACCGGACGCCTGACGACGCCGCACGGCGTGGTGCGCACGCCGGCTTTCATGCCGGTCGGCACCGCGGGCGCGATGAAGGGCATGCATTGGCGCGAGGTGCGCGATGCCGGCGCCGATATCGTGCTCGGCAACACCTATCACCTGATGCTGCGACCGGGCGCCGAGCGCATCGCCGCCCTTGGCGGCTTGCAGCGTTTTACAGGCTGGAACGGTCCTGTCCTGACCGACTCCGGCGGCTTCCAGGTGATGTCGCTGTCCGAGCTGCGCAAGGTCACGGAAAACGCGGTAACGTTTCGCTCCCATATCGACGGCACCAAAATCGAACTGTCGCCCGAACGCTCGATCGAGGTGCAGCGCCTGCTTGGCTCCGATATCGCCATGCAGATGGACGAATGCATCCGCCTGCCGGCGGAGCGCGCCGATATCGAGCGCGCGATGCAGCTCTCGCTGCGCTGGGGCGAGCGCAGCAAGCGCGCCTTCGAGAGTGCGCCTGATGGCTACATGCTGTTCGGCATCGCACAGGGCGGCGACGTGCCGGAGCTTCGCCACGCCAGCGCGCGGGGCATGGTCGAGACCGGTTTTCACGGCTACGCGATCGGCGGCCTCGCGGTCGGCGAGCCGCAGGCGGTGATGCTGGCCATGATCGAGGAGGTGACGCCGATCCTGCCCACCGACCGCCCGAGATACCTGATGGGCGTCGGCACGCCCGAGGACATGCTGGAGGCGGTGGCGCGCGGCATCGACATGTTCGATTGCGTGATGCCGACCCGCAACGGGCGCCACGGCGTGGCGTTCACCCGGTTCGGCCAGGTCAACCTGCGCAACGCCCGCCACGCCGACGATCCCAGGCCGCTGGACGAGGCCAGCGCGTGGCCCTCGACACGCGATTGCGCGCGCGCCTATCTGCACCATCTCGTGAAGTCGGGCGAGACGCTGGGCGCGATGCTGCTGTCGGAAATCAACATCGCCTATTACCAGCACCTGATGCACGGCATCCGTGACGCGGTCTCAACCGGGACGTTTGCGGATTTTCGCGCGCGCACTCTTGCCGATTGGGCCCGCGGCGACATCGCGCCGCGCTGAAGACCAGCTTCTCGAATGCGAGTCCGAGGCTCAGCTACAGACGAACCGTTTGACCGCGTGCTTGGTCACGAACCCATAGCCGCAGGTATCGCAGGTCCAGAGGTAGCTGATGACGTTTTCCGACAGGTAGGCGGAGCCCTCCGCGGCGACCATGGTGTCGGCGCAGACAGGGCAGGTCGGCAGATCACACCCGCGGGGACTGGGATTGGACGCGACGGTCGGCATGACTTCAGCGACTGCTGGCATCGTGACCTCCTGGCGATCTGATCTTAGACTTTAGCATACACTGATTTGTTTGACGTTGTCGCAACACAAATGCGTTCGTTTTAGGTTATTTGCGGCTTTCCAGTTTTGCATTGCAGCGAAATCTCAGCGCCGGGATTCCGACTTGCGCACCGCCACAACCTGTCCGTAATGATGGAAGAGCTTCAAAATTCTTGCACATTGCCGCCACAGGAGTTTTCCATGGACGCGCCGTCACCCACGAGTGCAGTGCACCGTCCCGGCCGAGGCCGGGTTTTCGAATCGATCGTCGACGCGATCGGCGATACGCCGATCGTCCGTTTGCGCAAACTGCCGCAGGCGCAGGGAGTACACGCCACCATCCTGGCCAAGCTGGAATATTTCAATCCCGCCGCCAGCGTGAAGGACCGCATCGGGGCGGCGATGGTCATCGCGATGGAAAAGGCCGGCCTGATCAATGCCGATACCGTGCTGATCGAGCCTACGTCCGGAAATACCGGGATCGCGCTAGCCTTCGTCGCAGCGTCCCGCGGCTACCGGCTGAAGCTGGTGATGCCGGAATCGATGTCGATCGAACGACGCAAGATGCTGGCATTCCTCGGCGCCGAAATCGTGCTGACGCCGGCGGCCCAGGGCATGAAGGGCTCGATCGCGACCGCGGAGGAACTGGTGCGCACCACGCCCAATGCCGTGATGCCGCAGCAGTTCAAGAACCTCGCCAACCCCGAAATTCACCGCCGCACCACGGCGGAGGAAATATGGAACGATACCGGCGGCAACATCGACTACTTCGTTGCCGGGGTCGGCACCGGCGGCACCATCACCGGCGTGGGGCAGATGCTGAAGCCCCGCAAGCCCGACTTGCGGATCGTCGCCGTGGAGCCGGAGGAAAGCCCGGTGCTGTCTGGCGGCCAGCATACCCCGCACAAGATCCAGGGCATCGGGGCCGGGTTCATTCCCGATATCCTCGACCGCTCGGTAATCGACGAGATCGTCAAGATCAACTCGTCGACCGCGATCGAGACTTCGCGCGCACTGGCGCGCAGCGAGGGTATTCCAGGCGGCATTTCCTCGGGGGCGGCGATCGCGGCGGCGCTGCAGATCGGCAAGCGGCCGGAGGCCGCGGGCAAGACCATCGTGGCGATCGTGCCGTCGTTCTCGGAACGCTATCTGTCGACCGTGCTGTTCGAAGGGATCTGAAACCATGGCGGATCAGCCGAGACGGCCGCGAACCCTGAACGACGCCCGCACCGAAGCCGAAGCCGCGTTCAAGAAGACAACGACAAAGGTCGTGGAGGCGCCGCCGAAGCCGACTGCGATTCCCGGCGTGAAGGAACTGGTTTCACTGCGGATTGATCAGGACGTGCTCGAACACTTCCAGGAAGGCGGGCCCGGCTGGCAGGACCGGATCAACGAAGCCTTGCGCAAGGCGGCGGGCAAATAGGCTGCAGCATCAAGATGCTCTTCTCCCCCCTGCCGCTTCGCGGGAGGAGGGGAGAAGAAAGCGAGCAGTGGACTCGTCATGGACCGAAAAAAGCCCGGCGTGAGCCGGGCTTTTTGCTGGATTGGATATCCGGGGACCGGGACGATCAGCGCCGGAATGCGCCGCCCAGCATGCCGCCGACCATGCCGCCGACGAAGGCTGCGCCGGCATCCCCACCGCCGCGCGGGGCACTGCTTTGGCGATACTGCTGCTGCTGTTGAGGCGCCGCGCGCCGCACCGGCCTTGCGTCCGAGTCGCTCGACGCGGTTGGCGCGGCCGCGACGATTTCGGTCAGCAGCGCCTTGTGCTGCAGCCTGTTGAGGTAGCCGCTCTGGGGATAGCCGCGCGCGGCCTGCCAGCGCGTGATCACCGCGCGGGTCGATGCATCGAACTTGCCTGTCACCCTGGTGTCGAAACCGAGACCGTTGAGCCGGCGCTGTACGTCACGGCGCTGGCCGATGGCGAGGCCGATCTGGTCTTCCGTGGTCTGATTGGCTTCCGCATCAAACGTCTTGGGATCGATCCCGGCGGTCAGATTGCGGGTCGCCGTCGACGGGCCCTCCTTCAGTGCGGCAAGGCGGGCCAGCGCCAGTGGCTTGAACTGACCGTTCGGATAGCTGCTCAGATAGGCGTTGAGCTCTTCCGGCTTGTTCGATTCCTTGACCGAGCGCCAGAACTCGACTTCGACGTCCGAATCCGGCGCCGCGGACGCTGCGGCAACGGCCGGGCCGGAGGAGGCCGGTCCCGCGGCGGTCGCCGCGACCGGATTGAGATAGACCGCACCGATCAGGTTGGTGTGCCCCCAGGGCAGCTGGCCCTTGCGGGTTTCCTCATTGACCTGGGCGCGGACCTTGGTCATCGCCTGCTGGATCTCGACGCCGGGCGTGGCGATGTTGGCAATCAGCGCGCGCGTGAACGGGCTGTTGCTGCCTTGCTGGCCGTCGAGCGCGGTTTGCCCGGGACCCGTTGCGAAGGCGATCAGGGTGCCTTCGCCGGATTTCATTTCCGCGAGACCGGTCTGCACCGACACGCTGCGAGTCGCGCCGGCGTTCGCCTTGATTTTCGCGGCGAACGGATTGTCACGGCAGGCATCGAGGAACACCAGCTTGACCTTGGCGTCGCTCATGGTCTGGTCGAGCGTCAGGTCGATGTTGATGGCGGAGCCGAGCTTGACGTCCATTTCCGATTTGATGTCGGAGTCGATCGGCAACAGATAATTGACGCCGCCGATGGCGATGCCGTGGCCGGCGTAGAAAAATACCGCGACGTCGGCGCCCTGCGCCTTCTTGCCGAATTCGAGCAGCCGCTCGGTCATCTTGTCTCGGGTGAGGTTGGTGCCTTCCACGACCTCGAAGCCGACGTTGCGAAGCACGCTCGCCATCGACTTGGCGTCGATCTCGGGGTTGGGCAGCGGCTGAACATTCTTGTAGGCGCCGTTGCCGACGACAAAGGCAACTCGCCGCTCGGCCTTGGCCGAATGGGCGGTAAACGCCATGCAAATCAGGGAAAGAAATAGGGTGAGGTAGCGCATCTAAAATCCCCCGGTGGAATCGCGCGACTTTGGGAGCAACGCATTGCAGCAGACTACACGAAAAAGCCACGCATCGTGTCGAAAATCAGGCCGTTGTCTGAATTGGAGATGTCCCCGTCGCCGATTGATCACACTAGTCGGCCTGCGGGCTGCATTTAGTGATCCAGATCACAGTTGGGCGCGATGACCCAGGAAATGGCGAACCGGTCGGGAGAATCGGCCGCATCGTCCGTCGGTCAGGCTTCAGTCCGCGCGGGAGCCGCCGTCTTGAGATTCAACAGGTTGCCGGTGAGGATCAGCGACGCGCCCAGCACGGTGAACATGTCCAGCCGCTCCGAATAGATCAACCACCCGGCGGCGGCGGACAGGGGGACCCGAAGGAAGTCCATCGGGATCACCACCGTCGCATCGGCATACAGCATCGCGCGCGCCATGCAGTAGTGGGAGAACGTGCCGCAGAATGCGATCACGACGATCCACCCCCAGGCCCAGGCCGACGGCCAGACCCAGACATAGATCGCAGGGAAAAATCCGGCCACCGACTGCACCACCAGCATCCAGAAGATGATCGCCAGGGTATTTTCGGTGCGGGTCAGCGATTTCACCATGGCGATGGAGATGCCGAATCCAACCGCCGCGGCCAGCGCAATCAACTGGCCCGGATTGATCTCGCCGGTCGAGGGACGGACAATGACGATGACGCCGACGATTCCGAGCACGATCGCCGCGATCTTCCACACCGTCATGCGTTCGCCGAGAAAGACCGCGGCCAGGATCGCGGTCCAGATCGGCATGGTGAATTCGATCGACACCACCTGGCTGAGCGGAATCAGGGTCAGCGCGAAGAACCAGCCGAGCTGCGCGCCATAGTGAATGAGATTGCGCGAAATGTGCTGCAGCGGCCGCGCGGTCTTCATCGCGGCGAAGCCGCCGTTCAAATGGATCAGCGGGTACAGCATGCAGAAGCCGAGGATCGAGCGCACCTCCATGATCTGAAAGACGTTGAGTTCACGCGTCGTCTCGCGGCCGGCCACCGTGATGATCAGCATCAAGGCGAGCCACCCCGCCATCCACAGCGCGGCCCTCGGTATGGAAGGTGTCCGGTCCATCGTTGGTGATTGCCAGCCATGCCGCGCCGGGTGCTGCGCGAAAATACGGAAAGGGCAGGCCGGTATCGGCGACCCCGGTCCGATTTGCAACGCGCAATTATGCCGGGGCAGTGCTGCGCCGCGCCAAAATTCGGGGTGGGAGAGCCCGCCGGATCGGTGCTAAACCCTTGGCGTCATTCCGGGGCGACGCGCAGCGTCGAACCCGGAATCTCGAGGTTCCGGATCTGGTCCTTCGGACCATCCCGGAATGACGGCATCAAGATCCGGAGAACCTGTTCATGCTCACCTTGCAACCGGCCGAATGGTCAAAGCCACGCGGCTTTTCGCATGGCGTCGCGGTCGATGGTCCCGGCCGCTGGGTCGTGTTGGCCGGCCAGACCGGCGGCGACGAGAAGGGCGACTATGCGCCCGATATGGCCGCGCAAACCGGCACCGCGCTGCGCCGGATCATCAAGCTGCTCGCCGAAGCCGGCGCTGGCCCTGAGCATATCGTCCGCCTGACCTGGTACCTGACCAGCCGCGAGGAATACCAGGCCGCGGGCGCCGGAATCGGCGCCGCATGGAAGGAGACGCTCGGCCGCAATTTCCCGCCCTCGACGCTGCTCTATGTCTCGGGCCTGGTCGATACGCGCGCCAAGGTCGAGATCGAAGTCACCGCGTTCATACCGAACGCCTAGATCCCCGATCCTGATCTGATTAATCAAAACCGCGTTCTAGTCTGTTGTTTTGACGCGTTTTTAGACGAAATGCCACCACTTCGCTCAAAAACGCTGCAGGAAAGCTTCACGATGACAAAACGATCCACATCCGCGGATTTTGTGACCGCCTTCGCCACCGGCTGGCCCGAGAACCAGCCCGATATCATGGTGCTCTCGCTGACCACGAATAAGGGCGTCCAGGATTTTGCGCTCAACAAGGAGCAGGCCCTGCTGGTTGCCAAAACCATGACGGCAACCGCGAACCGGCTGGCCAAGCCAAAAACCAGCTAGCGGAGCGCGGCGAGGGCGCTCAAGAGCGGGTCAGCGAAATCGATGTGAGCCGGAATGCGCCTTCGGATCGGATGACGACGGATTGCTTGTTGCCGCGGGTCGTCAAGGAGATGTTCGCGGTGAATCCCGCGCCGCTCGCGATCACCTGGAAATGGCCGCCGCCGCCACGACCTTCAAGGTTGCCGCTGGCGTTGCGAATGCTTTCGCTCCAGGTCCCGGAAAGCGCCGTGCCCCGGGCGATGACGTGGCTTGCAAGATTGAATTTGAAGCTGTCGCTGGCGCAGGTCAGGGTCTGGTTGATGGCGTCGCCGTCAACCCGGACGGCGTAAGTGGCGCGGCATCGAATCCGCTCTTTGGAGCCGTCGTCCAGCGTGATGGTGCCTCCGCCCGACCAGTTGCCGGCCAGCCCGGAGAACGCGCCGGGATCAGCATAGCCCGCCGTGGCGGACAGGGAGGCCAACAAAAACGCGACGGCTGCCAAAATCAGCCGTCGCGCGTTTGAGATGATTGTTGCTATGGAGGCCGGCTTACTGCCGCGACGCTTCCCATCGACCACTGCACGGTACGCCTGCGGACGAGCCATTCCACTTCCCCGAACCGGTCTTGCCGCTGAGCTGGCCGTTCGCATATGCACCATTGATCGAGACTCGCACAAGTCCCTCTCTCCCGACCTTGCCGGAAACGGCCGCTCCGCCGGCCGATACCTTGCCATCCGTCACGACCAGCGTCGAGCTTGTCGTGGGCTGGCAGCTCCCGGATTTCGTCACCACGGTGACATTCCAGAGCCCGTCATAGGCATTGTTTTCGGCCATGGCGGGAGCGGAGGTAACCGCACCTGCGGCGGCAAAGGTCGAAATCAGAAGCGCACTGCGAATGCGGTTGAGGCGCATGAATCATATCCCCGAATATGTATGTGTGATGACGCTGCTTATTTAGGCACAATGTGTTCAAAGTTTGCTGCGTTGCGATAGCACGAAAAGTTCCCACCAAATCAAACATTTGATGTCGAAATTTGTTCCGGGACGGGAACAAAAATGATCCAGATTGGGGAATCCAGGCTGCCGGCGGATTTCTACTTCGGCAAATTTGGCGCACTGGTGGCAAACTGCTCGTCCTGCGGCTTGGCCGGCAGGGATTGGTGAGTCTTGGCGTACTCTATTACCTCCCCCAGCAACTTCTGGCCGAGCGGGGCCAGCGCGCGCTCCCACAACTCCCGCGCGGTTTCGCCCTTCTTGACGAAGCACCATTCCTGGGCGGCGATGGCGCCGGCATCCATGCGATCGGCGAGATGGTAAACCGAGCCGCCGGCGATCGGATCGCCTTCGCGTATGGTCCATTCGACCGCCGCGATGCCGCGGTGCCGGGGCAGCAGCGAGGGATGGTAGCCGATCCCCCCGAGCTTTGCCGCCGCCAGTGCGTCCCTGCCGATGCGGGCGTGGCTGTGCGCGGTGACGATCAGATCGGTATCGGCGGCGATTTCCCCGGCGACCACGAGCTTCGGATCAGCCTGCACCGTGACCTTGATTCCGGCGTCGCG
>JAUXWH010000041.1 GCA_030681365.1 Bradyrhizobium sp. | reverse complement strand
TCGCGCTCACCCCGGAGTATCGGGCTCTTCTCGCCTCCGTCGCCTCGCGGAAGCCGGCACTCCGGCCCGGTCGGGCTTTGTGCCTCCGCAAGACTTGACGCCGACCATTGAGGCGTCAGGTCCACACGATTTTGCCGTACGTTTCGACACCGATCGTCTTGCGCGTCTTCGGATCACTCACGGAGTTTATCCCGCCCTGCAATCCCGTTCCGCGCACGATGCCGTTGCGTCCACCGCAACTCCTGTCCCAACGTTCGGTGACGATGGCCAACGCCCCTTCCTAAGGGGACAGGATGGCGGGATTCATAACGGTGATTTGGGCTTCGGGAAAAGCGAAATTTTACCCGACGGGTTGATTTGTCGCAGGAGCGCAAGCGCGGCCTCGACTCGTTTTGAACCTTGACGCCGCGGTTTGGCACCAAGAGTGGCTGCAGGATGACGATTCACGCATTCCCCTGTGGCGCGGAGTTTTCATGTGACGGACGCTGCCATACAATCCCGACGGCTCGGCATCATCGGAAGCGCTGTCGGCCTGCTGGCGCTGCTGGTCTCGGCACTGACGTACCTGTTGCCGGACACGCTGCTGCGCGGGCTCCCCTGGGAAGACGGACTCTTGACGGCGGCGGTCTCGCTGGGCCTGCTCGCCATTGTCTTCGCGGTGCTCGCCGTCATCTTTCGTGAAGAGAAACTGCTCGCAGCCATCGCGGCAGTACTCGGCGCCGCGGCCATCGCGGTCCAGGTGTGGTGGGTCCTGATCGTCGTGGTGCTCGCGATGATGATCGCCAACGCTTTCCTGTTCTGACACCACGGCCGGAACGGCGCGTCAGGCCAGATGCAACTCGCGCGTGGCGATGGAATCCCGGATCGATGCCGTGATCGGGACCGGGCGATGGGTCTTTTGATCGGTATAGACCCAGACAACCTCGCCGGTCACCAGCGCATCATTGCCGCCCTTCAGGAAGATGGCTAGCTCGAAGGTGAGACTTGAATTGCCGATCCGCGCCACCCGCGCGCCCACGTCCAGTTCCTGATCGAACAGCACCGGCGCCTTGTATTCGATCAGCGACTTGACGACGTGGAAATCGATGCCGCTGGTTTTGGCGTCAGCGTACTGATCGTAGCCGAGCGCGCGAAAATACTCGGTGATGGTGGTGTCGAAATAGGTCAGATAATGCGCGTTGAACACCACGCCCTGGCCGTCGATTTCGGAGTATCGCACCCGAAACGGGTGGAAGAACCAGAATTTTTCGCGTGACATGAACCCTCGTCTAACTGTTTGTTGGTCCGCCCATGGCGTACCGAAACTTTTTATCGCTTCCGGCCTATTCGACTGCTGAACGGATCGGCGACAACGACCCCGGCAGGCTCGAAATCCGATACGTTGCGCGTGACGACCGTTAACCCGTGTTCCAGCGCTGTGGCCGCGATCATGAGATCGGCGCTGTCATTGCCGAGAGCCGCGCTCAGGGCTCCCCAACGCCGCGCCGCTCGCAAGTCGAATGGCAGCACCCGCTCGCCGTACAAATCCAGCACCCGATCGAGCCAGGCCGCGAGCGCGTCGGCAAAGCCCGGATCCGTCGCGCGCTGCCGCGCAATACCGCGCTCGATTTCGCCGATGCTGATGACGCTGAGAAAAAGATCCGCCGTCCGCTGCCGCTCGAACCATGCTACGACCAAGGGATCGCGCTGCCGCCTGCGCAGTTCGGATAGCGTGACGGTGTCGATCAGGAACATCCGAGCTTCAGAGCTTCAGATCACGCATCCGCAGCTTGCCGCGCGGAAATTCGCCGTCATCCTGCGGCATGGCGAGCAGCAAATCGGCAAATGACGGCGCCCGCGCGCGTTCGAGACGCCGCAGGCGGTCGTACTCCGCCACGCCGATCAGGACGGCCGCGGGCTTGCCGTGCTTGGTGACCGTCTGCGGCGCGCGCCGCGCGGCTTCGACGACCTCGCTGAACCGGTTCTTGGCGTCCTGCACCGACCAACTGCGCGGGGCCATGCGTTCCATTCCTTCTGGCCATAACTTCTAGCTAGAATATGGTGGCGACCACCCGCGGTCAAGGCGCCGCGTCGCGACGGCAGGACCCAAACTCAAGCCGCGGCGCGCAGATGCGCCCTTGCCCGCGGTGCCGGCGATCGTTCAGAGACAGGTCACCCGCTCCGCCGCCAGATACCCGAACAACAGACCGAGCCCGAACAGCAGCACCAGTCCCGCCGCGCCGAATTCGATGCCGCGCATCACCAGCGCGCCGCCGCCCTCGCCGCCGCCGCTGAGGCGGCGGGCGAGATCTTTTGCCGACACCGCGATGACGGCGATCGTGGCGACCGTGATGGCGGTGCCGAGTCCCATCACGAAGGTCGCGGCGATGCCGGCCCAGAACAAGCCCTGCGCCAGCGCAAACACCAGCACCAGGATGGCGCCCGAGCACGGCCGGATGCCGACCGCCAGGATCGCGCCGAAGCCGCGCCGCCAACCGCCGGGACCGGCCAGTTCGCTCGGGGCCGGACCATGGGAGTGGCCGCAATGCTCGTCATGGACGTGGCCGGGACCATGATCGTGGTGGTGGTGGTGGTGGTGCCCATGCTCATGATGGTGGTGCTCGTGGGCATGGGCATGGCCATGGTCGTGGCCATGGTGATGCGCGGCGCCCGCCATCGCAGGCACCGGCGCCCGCTGCAGCGCGCGCATAAAACCGCCGCCCTTGGTCCAAACCAGCCGGGCGCCGAGCGCCGCGATCAGCGCATAGCTGGCGATCTCGATGGCTCTTTCAGCGCCGCACATCGTTTTGGCGGTGGCGTTGAGCAGCCAGGCGCAAATCCCGACGATCAGGACGGCGACCAGCGCCTGCATCAAGGCCGAGGCGAATGACAGCACGATGCCGCGCCGCGCGGTCTCCTGGTTGGCGATCAGGTAGGACGAGATCACCGCCTTGCCGTGGCCGGGGCCGGCGGCGTGGAAGATGCCGTAGGCAAAGGAGATCACAAGCAGCGTCCAGACCGCCGAACCATCGGACTTGGCGGCGCGGATGGTCGCGGACATCTCGCGGTAGAATTCCGATTGCTTGGCGAGGATCCAGCCGACGATGCCGCCGACCTGGGGCTCCGGCGCCCGCTTCGGCGCGCCGAACGGCGTCTGCGCCAGCGCCAGATGCACCAGCCCGTCGAGGAGCATCACGCCGGCCACGACAGCGGCGCCAACCATCACGCCGCGTGCGAGCCTCGGGCCGGGCGACTTGGTCACGGGCATTCCACCGTGATCTTGTTGGCGAACATCGCGCCGTAGTTCGAATTATCGCCGCTGGCGAAATTGTCCTCGGTGAGCTTCTGCGCGGTGGCGGTGCCGTCGTTGGGCCGCTGGAACACCAGCTTGCAGGCGGCGGGCGCGCCCACCAGCTTGATCGGGTCCTTGTCGTCGTACTTGAAGTCGATGAAGAAGGCGGGATCGAACACTTCCAGCGCCAAAGCTTTCGGCTTTACCGGCGTCTTCAGCGGCAGCGTGAAATGCAGCGTCAGCGCGCCATCCTTGTGTTCCAGGAAATAGTCGACCGGCTCGAGGAATTTCTCCTTCTTGCCGTCGGCCTTGCCGAAGGTGAAAAAGGCGAATTCCTTCAGCGATTCGACATTGGTCTGCGCCAGCGGCGCCAGCTCCTCGCGGCTATAGACGCCCTTCTCCTTGGTCTCGATGCCCTGCAACGCGTAGGTCGAGAACATGTCGTCGAACGTCCAGGCATGGCGCACGCCGGTGACGGCGCCGTCGGGGGCATAGATCACCTGGCTGGTCGCGGTGATCCAGACATGGGGATGGGCCTGCGCCTGCCTGGACCCGAAAGCGAGAGCGCCAACCAGCAGCAGACCCAGCAGAATGTGTTTCACTTTTTTCACCTCAGGCCGCCTCTGACGTTTCCAGCAGACCACGGCGGCGCAGCAGCGCGTCGGGCTCCGGCTCGCGGCCGCGGAACGCGATATAGGCATCTTCCGGATCGCGCGAACCGCCGGAGGAATAAATATCGTCGTGCAGCCGTTTTGCGACCCCGGGGTCGAAAATGTCGCCGGCCTCCTCGAAGGCGCCGAAGGCGTCGGCGTCCATCACCTCGGACCACATGTAGCTGTAATAGCCCGAGGCATAATGATCGCCGGAAAAGATGTGGCCGAACTGGGTCGGCCGGTGCCGCAGCGCGATTTCCGCGGGCATCCCGATCTTCTCCAGCTCGGCGCGCTCGAACGCCCGCACATCGGGGATCGCGGAGGCGGGCTGGGTGTGGAACTCAAGATCAATCAGCGCCGAGGAAACGAACTCCACGGTGGCAAAGCCCTGGTTGAATTTGCGCGCGGCGATGAAGCGTTTCAGGAGATCATCCGGCAGCGGCTCGCCGGTCTGGTAATGCCGGGCAAATTGCCTGAGCACCTGGGGCTGCTCCTGCCAGTGCTCGTAAAGCTGCGACGGCAGCTCGACGAAATCGGTGAACACGGAGGTACCCGACAGCGAGGGATAGGTCACGTCCGACAGCATCCCGTGCAAGGCGTGGCCGAATTCATGGAACAGGGTCCGGGCGTCGTCGGGCGACAGCAGCGACGGCTCCCCGTCGGCGCCCCTGGAGAAGTTGCAGACGTTGAGAATCAGCGGCGCCACCTCGCCATCGAGCTTCTGCTGGTCGCGCAGCGACGTCATCCACGCGCCCGAGCGCTTCGAGGGCCGGGCGAAGTAGTCGCCATAGAACAGCGCCTTGTGCTTGCCGGCGGCATCCTTCACTTCCCAGACCCGCACGTCCGGGTGCCAGACCGGGATATCCTTGCGCTCGGTAAAGGTGACACCGAACAGGCGCGTGGCGCAGTCGAAGGCGGCGTCGATCATGTGGTCGAGCGAGAGGTACGGCTTGATCGCGGCGTCGTCGAAATTGGCCCTGATCTGCCGCAGCTTCTCGGCGTAGTAGCGCCAGTCCCATGGCGCCAGCGCGAAATTGCCACCCTCTTCGGCGACCAGTGCCTGCAGGGCGTCGCGGTCGGCGAGTGCGCGCATCCGGGCCGGCTTCCAGACCCGCTCCAGCAGACCGCGCACCGCCTCGGGCGTTTTGGCCATCGAATCTTCCAGACGGTAGGCAGAGAAGGTCGGGAAGCCCAAGAGCCTGGCGGTCTCCTCGCGCAGCTTCAAAATCTCCAGGATGGTTTCGTTGTTGTCGTTGGCGTTGCCGTTATCGCCGCGCGCCGTGAAGGCCTTGAACACCTTTTCGCGCAGGTCGCGGCGGGTCGAACTCTTCAGGAACGGCTCCACGAAGGAGCGCGACAGCGTCATGACCGCCTTGCCGGTCATGCCGCGCTCCTCGGCCGCGGCCTTCGCCGCCGCGACAAAACTGTCGGAAAGGCCGCCGCGATCAGCTTCGCCGAGCTCCATGAACCAGTCCTGCTCGTCGCCGAGCAGATGGTGGCTGAAGGCGGTGCCGAGATGGGCCAGCCGCTCGTTGATTTCGGCCATCCGTTTCTTGGCAGCCTCGTCCAGCCCGGCGCCGGCGCGGTGGAAGCGGGTATAGGTGCGCTCCAGCAGCCGCAGCTGTTCGCCTGTCAGCCCGAGGCTGTCGCGGTTGTCGTGCAACAGCGCGATGCGGCCGAACAGCACCGCGTTCATCATGATCGGGTTCCAGTGTCGCGCCATCCGGAGCGACACTTCCTTGTCGATCTCCAGCAGTTCCGGATTGGAGTGCGCCGAGACCAGATCGTAGAACACCGCCGCCACCCGGGCGAGCAGCTTGCCGGAGCGCTCCAGCGCCGTGATGGTGTTGGCGAAATCCGGGACCGCCGGATCGTGCTCGATCGCGACGATCTCGGCGGCGTGATCGGCGAAAGCCTGCTCGAAGGCCGGCAGGAAGTGTTTCGGCGCGATCTCGGGAAAGGGCGGGGTCTCGAACGGTGTCTGCCAGGCCTTCAAAAGCGGGTTTGCCCGGGCCTGCGCGGCGGCCGTCATTTCAGAGCTTTCCGACATGAAGATTTCCCGTTCCGGTCGCGAATGATGCAGGGACCTATATCACGCGATGGGGCTTTTTTAGGCCCTTTTGCGCTTGATAGCAGGAGCCTTTTCATAGAGATTGCGCCCGCAACAGGATCTTGGCCACATGAACGCGCAGCCCTCCCCGACCGCTCCCCGCCGGATCATCTGGCCCAGCGTCATCACCGTCGCCAGCGCCGCGATCCTGATCGGCGCCGAGGTGTTCGGCGCCGCGTTCGCCGGCGGCTGGGCGCTCGCGATCCTGTTCGGACTGGACGACACCGGCGCCCACATCCTGCAGGCGGTGCTGTTCGCCACCGGCGTCTTCATCATGGTGGCGTTCGTCCGCAACGCCCAGCGCATCGAGCCGTTCACGCGCCGCGGCTAAGGTCGGCGGCGCAACAAGGCCGCGCCGGCCCCGTGAAAATACGTGCAAGCTCCTTGCCGGCCTTCGCTGGCTCCCGACAAAACTTAACGTCTGTTCACCTTCAGCGCCGCTGGCGCGTGCCGTGAGCAATACTGCAAGCACATGTTAGGCAAACTTGCGCCCAGCCTAAAAAAACTATTGCGAAGCAGGATCAAAACACCTATTTGCACTCTTGCCCAATTTCGCACGTGCCTGTGGTCGTGTGTCAGTCGGTAGGTATCCGGACAAGAGGCCGGACAGCCGCCAAGGGACGAAGAACCGAGGGTCGCTCAAGTCGCG